>NZ_JAMPKG010000059.1:0-24351 GCF_039962015.1 Trichocoleus sp. AS-A1
CCGAGCTGCTATGGATAATAATTACATGCTCAAGATTTTGGCTGCTTGTTTAACCCAAATTGATCAGAACTCTCAACCCGCTTGTCAATAGCATTTGAGATGCGCTTGCCCTGGGCAATGTACCGATTGCCAACCCAAAGATAATCAACCTTCCCTAACTTTATCGCAAGTCTTGAGAGAACACATTCAACCTTTAGGAATTCCAGCTTGGTATGGTTCGCAGATTGGTCACATTAAAGATAAATTTACTCTGCCAGTCGGCGTGCAAGTAGAAATTGATGCCAATCAGAATACAATTCGGATGCTAGAGTCATCTGTTAAATGAGTTGGATTAGGTTGCTCTTATTCGGGTCGCCGCTTAAATAGATTAATCGCTAAATACTACTTGAATGTGTTTGAAATTCTAAATTTTCCGGCAGTTTTCTTTAGAGAAATTTTGCTGGGGCAAGAGCTTGGTTAAAACTGAGTAGAAGTTCTAACATTAAATTAATTGAAACGAAAAACAGTTAACAAGGGGTTTAACCCCTTAGCGGGATGCAGATTTTAAATTTATTAGTAATAATAGACAGTAAAGCCCACAATAACACTTTTACTTAGCAGGTAAATTATGGCAAGTGCAGATGACCGCAAGAAGCGAATTATGGAACATTTATCCCGGAGTTCAGGGGATTTTATCAAGCCATCTCCTAGAAACTCAGAGGAACGCAAGCAGCGAATTTCCGATCATGTTCGCCGAACCAAAGGTTAAAGCAATCTGAAAGCGATCGCCTGTGGCATCGCTTTACTGACCGCGCATTATCTTAGTGCGATTTTTGTATCGTTTTTGGTACTGTAAATGGTTGAAGAAATTTCTGTTTGACTATTTACAGTACCAAAGACAATATAATTATTTGACTAATCCTTTATATAATAATTAAATAAATTCATCTAATATTAGAGCAATCTGTAATGGTTTCCTCATCTCCTAAAACGACGCTTCCCGTTTTATCCGAAGTAATTGATGGATTGCCTAACATTTCCGGATGGGAAAAAGAAGTTAGTGCTGTCGTAAACCAGGATAACCCTGTATTTTTACCTACTACGAATATTCGGTTAGAAGATGTAACGGCTGGATTTGCGATCGCGCTCCATATGCACCAGCCTACCATCCCTTCTGGGGCGAATGGCGAACTCCAGAGCAACCTGCAATATATGTTTGAGCATCCCTACGAAGGAGACAACCATAATGCAGGGCCATTTGCCTATTGTTATAGCCGTATGGCAGATTTTATTCCCGAATTGGTTGCGAATGGTTGCAATCCCCGCGTCATGCTAGATTTCTCCGGGAATCTATTCTGGGGACTGCGACAAATGGGACGAGGAGACATCTTAGAAAATCTCAAGCGCATCACCTGTAACCCCACTTACCAGCCTTATGTAGAATGGCTGGGGACAATGTGGAGTCATGCGGTTGTTCCTTCTACCCCGATTCCCGATATCAAATTACATATTCAAGCATGGCAACATCATTTTGCAGCCATTTTTGGATGGGATGCACTGGCGCGAGTGAAAGGATTTTCTCCTCCAGAAATGCACCTCCCCAACCACCCAGATACGCTGTATGAATTTGTAAAAGCGCTGAAAGAATGTGGATACCGTTGGTTAATGGTTCAAGAACATTCTGTTGAAACCCTAACTGGTCAATCTTTGTCCTATAAGCATTTACCTCACCGCTTGGTGGCGCGAAATTCTAATGGCGAAACGATTAGTATTACGGCACTAATTAAGACTCAAGGTTCCGATACAAAATTAGTGGCGCAAATGCAGCCTTATTACGAAGCTAAAACCTTATCTCGGCAGCAATTAGGTAAAGTTTCGGTACCCCCCATTGTTACCCAGATTGGAGATGGTGAAAATGGCGGCGTGATGATGAATGAATTTCCTAGCGCCTTCAACCAAGCCTGGTATCAAATGGCAAATGAAGGCGGAGGAAAAACAGGCGTTGTCGGAATGACAGGTACAGAATACTTGGAACTCATAGAAGCCGCAGGTTGCACGCCTGAAGATTATCCGACTTGTCAAGCAATTGGTCAACACCAAATTTGGGAGCGAGTACCCGCCGAAAATTGTACCCCAGAAGCGGTTGCTAATGCGATTGCAGAATTAAAGCAGATTAATCCAAACTTTCACATGGATGGCGCTTCTTGGACAAATCATCTGAGTTGGGTGAAGGGATATGAAAATGTCTTGACTCCAATGAATAAACTCAGTGCTTTATTTCACGATAAAATCGACCGATTGCTCCAAGGGGAAGCAGAATCAAGCCAGAGTTCTGCTGGGGAATCTGTTACCCAACAATCTAGCTATCGAGAGGCACTGATGAATAATCTTTTGCTTCAAACAAGCTGTTTTCGTTATTGGGGACAAGGAGCTTGGACTGACTATGCTCGTGAAATATACCGACGAGGTGAAACACTTCTTCAGGATACTTTCTAAGGCGAGAGGTTGTCTAAAACGAGAGGTTGTACTGGCTGGTGCCAAGGTTGAGAGATTCTTGAACCCGCTTCAAAAGCTTACGGTGTACATACAAGTCGGCAGACCTCTCCTCAGACCCCTCTGCGAGGCGGAGTTACAGAATCAATCCTTTAGCGATTAGGAGAGACCCACGCAGGCGATCGCCCTCGACAAAAGCACTTGCCATAAGCCAGAGTTGTAACACCATTCAGCAGCCATCAGAAATTAACGAATTGAGCAATAATCAATCTGCTGGGCGCTCAATTAATGAGACAGGAAAGCAAGATGAAACGATTTTTAACCGTGGTAGTTTCTCTAACTGGGCTGGTTTCCTACGCAGCCGTGGCGGGGGTGCCAGAGGCGGCTAAGGCTCAGGACGCGGCTTGCTTCATGGTAGCACCGGGGGGCAGAACGATAGACTTGGGGAGTCTCTGCGGCACCGATGAGGCGAACAAACGAGTCTTTCAAGCTAGGATCAAACGCCGCGCCGGTGGCACACCCGTCATTGATGTAACCTTTAATGGCGGACAGACTTTTGAGATGATTGTAGACACCGGGGCTAGCGGCACGATGATTACCCGCCAGATGGCATCAGCGTTGCGAGTGGTGCCGGTGAAGACTGTTAAAGCTGATACGGCGAGTGCGGTGGGAGTTGAGTTTCCCGTCGGCTATGTGCAATCGATTGCTGTAGATGGTGCTGTGGCTAACAAAGTGCTAGTTGCGATCGCTGGCCCAGAACAAGATATGGGATTGTTAGGACACGACTTCTTTGGCAATTACGATGTCACGATTAAACGCGATGTCGTTGAGTTCCACCGTCGCTAAGGTTATGTGGTGAGGCTATGCGGTGAGGCTGAATTTGGGGGAGAATCGCTCTTTCGGCACTTCTTTCGGCACTTTGATAATCGCGATCGCTTAAGCGATTTTCCCACTCTGCGCCTACGCACCCGCCTAATTTCTGCATACTTCCAACTTGAGTTGGGTTTTGTATTTGAGTCAACCGAGAACCGCGATAAACAGCGTTGACGAGTTCTCCAAAAAGGGCGATCGCTTCTGGCAATTATTTAGTACATTTATACTAATTTAGGCAGCAAGCTGCGAGACACTCGTATGGAACTCATCAAACGGACTACGCTTCTCTATCAAGCCGGGAGTTCAGATAAAGTCTACGAAGTCGATCTCTGCAAGAGAGGCGAAAACCGCTATCTGGTTAACTTCCGCTACGGACGACGCGGCACAAGGCTCAAGGAAGGCACAAAGACAGTTCAGGCGGTGCCTTTAGCAGAAGCGCAGCGAGTGTTCGATAAACTGGTTGACTCCCAAATTCAGAAAGGTTATCGGGATGCCACCGCTGGAACAACTAGCGAGGCACCTGCACCCCCCACAATCCCACAGATAAATAATGTCCCAGTTGCTAGCAGCGATCCGCGCCACCAAGCTATACTGAACCGTTTGGCAAACCGAGACAATCGAAAATGGCCTTTGGAACGGGCAATTTGGCGGGCTGGCGAACTTAAAATTAGAGAAGCTACGCCGTTGTTAATTCAACTCATTAGAACTGGCGAAGCTTTGAGAGATTATTGCATCGCTTGGGCTTTGGGTTGGTGTGGGGATGAGAGTGCCATTCCCTTTGTCAGGGAACTTTCCCAGCATAAATCTGTTGCTGAATTCGTCCGCCGCATCGCCTGGGAAGCACTATTTAAATTATCAGATGAACAGACACAAGGGCAGATGCGTTCTGAGAAGATAGAACAACTGCCGTTAGAGTTGCGCGATTTAGCCCGAAATGGAACAGCAGAAACATTTGCAACTACACTTCGCGATTATTTAAATAGCAGCGATTACAGGCGTTTTTCCGTTCTCGATACTATTTATCAAATTGATAACCAATACGTGCGTCCAGCACTACTCGATATTTTATGCGAAACACCTTTTAAATCTAACTACTTCCAGCGAATTCGCCATATTTTCAAGATGGCTGAGTATCGCCATGATGCAGAAGTTTTTGGCATCCTTGCTTACGCTTTCGAGAAAGAACCGGGGACGTTTAATAATAAACGTACAGGTTGGGAATGGGACTCGGTAAGGCGCGAATATTATAGGATCGGGCAACGTCGTTACACTGAAGAACTCAAGAGTCCGCAGTCAAATAAAGCTTACAGCCAACAAACTCGTGACTATTTGCGGCGGCGAGTTTGGCGAACTCTTAAAACTTTGGGTGAAGAAAGCGATTCTAACTATATCAATCTTGCAGTCAATATTCTCCTACAGTATTCCGATGATGACGCTCAACCAGCCAAGCAGTCAACTTTCAGGAGATGGAACGGACAACGCCGTTCCTACGAAAGCTTTACTAGAGGTTGGGATACTTATGCTGGCTACCTAATTTTTAATCCTATTCTTTACGAAAACAGTCCCCGCTATGCCTCCCATCCTAAAGCATGGCGTTGTCAAGATGGTTACAAACCGGGAGATCCAGAACCGCAAGTAAGAGAAGAAGCTTTTTCCGAACTTTGGCAGCAAAACCCAGCAGCACTTGTACAGTTATTAATAGAAAGTGATTGCCGTCCCGTTCATCATTTTGCAGTTAAAGCGTTGCGCGTCTGCAAAGAATTTTGCGATCGCCTCGACATAGACACATTAATCAAATTCCTAAATCAACCCTACGAAGTAACCGCCGAACTCGGTTTTTTACTCGCACGCGATCGCTACAATCCCACCCAACCCAATAGAGAATTAGTTTTGGCTCTTGCTAATTGTGCCTTCCAAGAAGCACGTACACAAGCCTATCGTTGGATCGAACAGCAACGAGAATTCTTTTTTGAATCCAGCGACTTTATCGCGGGTTTAGTGACCAGTCAACAAGCTGATACCCGTGCTTTTGCGCGAAGGTTACTAAGTTCATCAATTTTAAACGATACCACCGCCAGGGTACTCATCGGAAGAATTATTGCTGCTGTGTTGGTACTAGAACCTACGCAAACAGATAGTTCAAGAGAAATTAGTGAAACTTTGTTGCTCTGTTTTGCGCCGCAACTGCGTAATTTGGGGTTTGGTGTAATCCTTGATTTACTTAATCACCCGATACTGGAAATTCAAGAATTAGGCGCAAGAATTCTATTAAATCATGATATTCGTGCTGTTGATCTACCGCCAGATTTAATTGAATTACTTCTTGCCTCTCCTTATGAGTCAGTACGCGGTATTGGGGTGAGGATTTTTGGGCAACTACCTGATGAGAGACTCTTAAGCGATCGCATTCTCATCGTCTCTATGGCAATTAACGCTGTCGCTGATATTCGTAACGCAATTCGTCCGGTGATTCGACGTTTGGCAACCAATCAACTCAATTTTAGCGCCGAGTTAGCGGCTGACTTGATTGATGTCTTAATTACGCCAGAACGACACGAAGGTGTTCACAAATATTTATTGGGTTTGTTGCGAGAAGATATCCCCGGATGGATGTCTAACATCAGCAAAGAACGTGCGATGCAGCTTCTTCGCGCTAAATCATTAGTCGCCCAGGAATTGGGGGGTTTGGTTTTGCAAGAAAATAGCGATCGCTTTCTTCCCAACTTCGACACAACTGAAATTGTAAAACTTGCCAATCACGAAATTTTATCAGTGCGTGAAGCCGCAAGAGAGATGTTTTTAAAAACCTTAAACCGTATCCGCACCAACTCCCAAGAAATGTTATCAGCAGTGCGGCTACTAGAGTCAAAGTGGGATGATTCGCGAGAATTTGCATCTAGAATTTTTAGCACAGATTTCACTAATGAAGATTGGACACCAGAAGTAATGGTTAGCGTCTGTGACAGCATTCGCGAAGATGTTCGTTCTTTTGGGCGCGATTTAGTAACTCGCAACTTCAAAGAAACCGATGGACAAGAATACCTACTCAAATTCAGCGAACATCCCTCAACAGATATGCAGACCTTTGCTACTAACTATCTAGAAAACCATGCTGTAAATAATTCCCAACGGTTGCGAGACCTAACGCCATACTTTATCAGCGTCCTGTCCGGTGTCAATCGGGGAAGAGTTTCCAAACAAAGAATATTTGCTTTTCTAGATACCGAAGCCCAAAAAAGCGAGGAAGCTGCACAAATTGTCACTGAAATTCTCACCCGACAATCTGTCACAATGGCAATCGGAGACAAAGCCACAGCAATTCAGATAATGCTGAAAATTCAAAAAGCTTATCCTCAGATATCCTTACCCATTCAGGTAAAACCAGTTGTCCAAGTTAGAACTTAGTTAGATAGGAGAAACACCATAACATTAGGATCGAGTATCTGCTTTTTGGAGATTTATTATGGGAATGAGAGGAAACTATAGACGGGTTACGACAGTTCGGCTTGCTGAATTGCAACAAAATCCTGATTCTATTCTGGGCTTTTTATTCCCTGATGATGGTGCTAAATATTCAGATAAAAGTTATCTGGATATAGACAAAGCTTGGCATGGTATCCACTTTTTGCTTACTGGAACAAGGTACGAAGGCAAACCTCCCCTAGTCAATGTGGTGATGGGAGGTTCCCCACTAGATGATCCAGATAATCCGCAGTTTGATTATGGCCCAGCGCGTTTTCTAATGCCTGAAGAAGTACAAGAAGTGGCAGAAGCATTATCACAAATTTCTGAAGCAGACTTGCAAGCACGTTTTCACCCTTCAGCACTTTCCGCAGCTAAAATTTATCCAAATATATGGGAAAGGGGAACTGATGAATTCGAGTATTTAATGTTCTACTATCTTCCAGTGGTCAAGTTTTTTCAAGATGCCGCAAAGTTTGGGAATGCTATAGTATTCTACATTGCGTAAGCCAACTAATAAATAGTTAGAGAAATGCGATTTTTTCATATCAACGGTATATTTTAAGAGGTGAAATATGACCGCAGAACCTATACTATCACCTGGTAAATTTTCTAGCGTCTACGAAGCAGATTTCTATGGGTGGACGCAAGAGCAAGTAAAGTTGCTTCGAGAAGGAAAATTGAATAGTTTAGATATCCAAAACTTGGCGGAGGAGATTGAGTCTTTGGGCAGGCAGGAACGACGGGAGTTAAGGAACCGTTTGGGAATTTTATTGGGTCATTTACTCAAGTGGGAATTTCAGTCTAGTCACCGTTCTAAAAGTTGGCTTGCCACAATTCGAGAGCAGCGATACCAAATTTTAAAATTGCTTGAAGAAAGCCCTAGTTTGCAGCCTTATTTACCTACTGCACTAGAGGAAGCCTATCCAAGCGCCTTGAATTTAGCTGTCTGCGAAACATCATTAGATTATGTAGAGTTTCCTCCTATTTGTCCTTATGACTTGGAGCGAGAAGTATTGAATTCTTCATTTTTTCCTGGCGAAGCTTGATAAGCGAGGCTCCGCCTCTAAAACCGCGTTCATCTGCGGTTAAAAATTCTCCTTCATCACTTCGCGAGATTATGGAATTTAACTACAGCTACAACGGAAACACATCGGTTAATGAAAGCGGCGCAAATACCCGGATGTCCTTTTCTCCCGATACTAAACGCGAACCCACGTACTTTATTGGAGAATTGCGTCAGAATGTCGCTTTTCGGGAAGCGATTAGCGTGTTACACGATGTTGTCGTCTCCGATATGCGTTTCAAACCCAAAGACAAAACGGCATATAAAGAATGGGCAGCAAAACAACAGGATCTAGACTGGCAAGTTATCGCCGCACAACGCCAAGAAGTTGCGAATCAAATCAAGCCCTTGCAGGATGAACTCAATCAATTAAGCCAGCATAGTTACCAGCGGCGGGAATCTTTCTACAAAGCACAACGCCGCTATTTTGATTACATTTATCAAAAAGACCGCGATGCTTGGTTTGTTCTCGACCCGGTGATTACAGTTCATCCCGATGAAGTATTTTTTGAATGTTTCAGTCAAGATGAATCCAGTTATGGGCGTCTCGGTGCCAGCTACGAAGTCTTTAAGAATATCAACGAGTTTGCCTGCGGTACGACTAATATTGATTACTCAGCAGCACTTTACGACGAGTTTCAGAAAATCCGCAGTTACAAGACAACTCGATTTGAAATCGACCCTTCTGGTTTTGAAGTTCAAACCACTCGTGAAGAAACTTTTAAAGAAATCAAAATCGATTTACCCGACAGTTGGGTAAGAGGATTTTTGCAAGTTAGTTCGGCGATGTCTTTACCAGCGACGCGAGTTGATTTGCATCCGATGGATATCTATAATATGTGCTTTGTGCTGCGTCGCCACAAGGAAAAGCAAGGGCCTCGCAGTATGCGCTACCATCTTAAACCTGGGGAACCCGTGCGGATAACGTTCGATCCGTGGGGGATAGAGGTGGTTTGTGCGCGATCGCTCTACACTGGATCGCAATCACAAGAAATCCGCGTTTGGGGACGCCGCCGCCTCCACATCCTCGAACGTCTCATCCCCGTGGCGAAAAAGTTTACCGTTCACCTACTCGGTACGGGTATGCCTTCCTTCTATGTCGCTGACTTAGGCGATATGTCTTTTACCCTCGGTTTATCGGGATGGACGGCAAACGACTGGGCGCAATCTGGTAACTTTGATTTAATGGCACCCCGCGCCGACATCGACAAATGGACGCAGCAACAAATTTTCGAGGCGCTGAAGAAGAATTGGGTAGAAAGTCCCGACTCGCTTGCGGAACGCCTTGGTTTAAACCGTGCCGTAGTTCTCGGTGCTTTAAGTGCTTATACGCAAGCAGGACGTGCGATTTATGACTTAAATAAGCAAGTTTATCGAGTGCGGGAACTGACACGAGAACCTTTGCCGATGGAACGGCTGCGCTTTGCCAATGAGCGAGAAGAGAAAGCTACCCGTTTTTTGGTTTACAATGCTGTGCAGGTGGCTAATGTTACCAGCGATGCTACGAGAGCGTTTACTCTGCAAGGTAATGTTTCAGACAAGGGTAAAACCTTGAATCCCTCATTGACAGTTGACGCAGATGAGCGTATAATATCCGCAGAATGTACTTGCAACTGGCATCAACAGAATAAGCTGTACAAAGGCCCTTGCGAACACATTCTGGCGTTGCGAATGCAACACGCCCGTCAGTATTGACGAATCACGCGCACCTAATCAGTTGGTAAACAGCCTTGCAATCCGGACGATGGATCGTCGTCCTTGCGTTTAGCCTAGCGATGCACCACTAGCCTGCTCTTAACTGTGCGGTCATTCAGGGCTACCCCCTTTCCCGGTGGGACTTCCCTGAAGTGTAAGAAGGGGGTAGCCCTGAGACCGCTTGAGTTGAGCAATCTAGTCCTGAGATGTTTACGAAGGGGCAACCAACTGATAGCTGCGCGTAATTTTTTTATTTCAGCTTTTATTAGTGCAGACTTTACCTACACAATAACTACGCAAATCTAAACTTTAATGACATCTGCATCAGATAGAAATTACTTAAACGTTAAATACCTCAAGCTGGTAAACAATACTATTCGTAAAAGAAAAGAGTGGTCTTACGAGAAATGTCTGAGAAACCATGAGTTCGAGTTGCATTGGGCAGTGAACGAAAGCAGTAAGCAAGGTAAGAGCCAGGAAGAAATTAAGAGGATGCTGGCGGGTAAGGAAAGAGATGCCAAAAAAGCCAGTAAGGGTGATCGCATAGTCTTGTGTCAAAATCATTTCTCTCATGGTCATCGCGTAACCCATGTGGTTGAAATAGTAAATCATCCTGATGAAGCTGAGTGCCAAAATGGTATATGGACACGTCGAGTTCAGGTAGTGTGGGTGGTTCCAAGACCTTTGGAGGAGTGGAATGACAAAGCACCGTGGACAAAAGAGGTAATCGGCGAAAAATTTTCATTCAAGGGTGGCAACTTAGTCAGCATTAATGCACCAACTATTGACCTTAACTTAGATATGCTGAGGACTCATTTGGTAGGTGGGCGTGACTAGAAAATTAGACACTACATATAGCGGTTTGTTGCGATGCCTGCCTATATCTAGTGCTTTTACCAAAATCTTGGTACAATAATCCGATCGCGCGCCTTAGCTCAATTGGTAAACAGCCTTGCAATCCGGACGATGGATCGTCGTCCTTGCGTTTAGTTTAGACACGCATCACTAGACTGCTCTTTACTAAGCGGAGCCACCCCGGAGTATTACGGTTTGGTTTCCGTGAAATTACTAGCCTACCCAGAGCATTACGGGTGAGTTTCACCAACTAATGACTCCACTGGTTAGGGCTGGCTCCGCTGAGTAGAGCAATCTAGTCCTGAGGGGTTTACGAAGGGGCAACCAACTGATAGCGGCGCGTGATTTTTCTTACAAGTAATGATTTCTCTGATTCCTAGTCAAATGCTGGGAATGATTTCTTGCAGGCTCCAGCCTCCATTAATTCCAGGTTTCAGGGATTATTGTGCTGTTGAATAGAGTACATATGTACTATAATTGCGGAAACGCATCGCTACTTCTACAAATATGTCAGATCAGCCTCGTACCCGCCAGGAACTCTACGATCGCATCCGACAAACGGGCAAAGAGGAATTTATCCTCGAAGAGATGATACGTTATGGGTTCTGGCCTGCACAAGGCGAGATACCCCAAGATCCAGCCGATGACATTCGGCGGATGGGAGAGATCCGGCGAGAACTTGATGAACTGCGACAGCAGAGTTCGCGTCTTCACAACGAAAAGGAACTCCGCAAGCAGCTACTCAAGCAACGCCTCGCCGAGTCGCGGCGAAAGCGACAGGAGACGAAAGAACGGCGGGAACGGGAAAGGCAAGAACGAGCGGAAGATTGGCGACAAAGAAAAGAGCGAGAAATCCTTTATCTCGGTGAAGATGTCTCAGGCGGACTCAACTATACTGAGTGCAATGAGGAAAGGTTGCGAAGTTATGGATTACCTTTGTGCGGTACACCCTACGAAATTGCCGCTGCAATGGGAATTACTGTGGGACAATTGCGCTTTCTGGCTTTTTCCCGCAAGACTTCGACAATTTCTCACTATATCCGCTTCAAGATTCCTAAAAAAACGGGTGGCGAACGGTTGATTTCGGCACCGATGCCACGCTTGAAGCAGGCGCAGCATTGGATTTTGGGTAATATTTTGGAAAAGCTAGAACTGCACGATGCAGCTCATGGTTTTAGACGCGATCGCTCGATTGTCAGCAACGCTAAACCTCACGTAAAACGTGACATAATTATCAATTTTGACCTAAAAGATTTCTTTCCCTCAATTTCCTATAAGCGAGTTAAAGGACTTTTTCACTCATTCGGTTATTCAGAAGCTGCGGCAACAATTTTCGGCTTGCTGTGTACTCAACCGGATATCGAGGAGGTTGAATTAGACGGCAAAACTTATTATGTAGCACTGACAGATCGACATTTACCCCAAGGTTCGCCAGCTTCTCCAGCAATTACGAATCTAATGTGTCGCCGCTTAGATAGACGGCTTACCAGTATGGCTGAACAATTGGGTTTTGTTTATACTCGCTACGCTGACGATTTAACTTTTTCTGCTTCTGGTGACAGCCTCCGCCATATCTGCAATATTCTCAAGCGCACCCAGTCAATCCTGACTCACGAAGGGTTTGCGATTAACGAACAGAAGACTAGAATTTTGCGGAAGAATCGGCAGCAGGAAGTTACTGGCGTTGTGGTGAATGATTATCCAAATATTTCTAAAAAAGAGCTAAAACGTTTTCGTGCTACTTTGTTCCAAATCGAGAAAGATGGCTTAGAAGGTAAGCATTGGGGAAATGCTGATAATGTGATGGCTTCAATTCAGGGCTATGCCAATTTCGTCGCTATGGTTAATCCGCAAAAGGGTCTTGAATTTCAAGAGCAGATACGACGAATTCGAGATAAATACCGACGCTAATACTAAAAAAAGTTATTCCGGGTTAGCGATATATTTGTAGGGGTATGCAATGCCATATCCCTACAAATATTGTTTTTGTTTTAAGTTGAAAAATATGCAATTGTCTCCATAAAAAATCCGAAATTTCCATCTCAATTCTTGTAGTTTATCTAAGCCAAAAATCACCAAAACGGCATTCTCGAATCGACGCTAGAAACTGCACAAAATATCTAGAGGACGCTACAAATGAAAGCAAGTTACTCCCTGAGTCAATCGCTTATTGCAGCCGCTACCCCGTCCACTGTAGACTTGATTGTTAGTTTCCAGGCTGAAGAAGAAACGCGCAGCAAAGTACCGCGTCTTCCGCTTAATTTGAGTGTAGTAATTGATAGATCGGGCTCGATGGCGGGAGCGTCACTTAAGAATGCTATTCAAGCTGCACAAAGGCTTGTGGAATATTTGACACCGGAGGATTATCTTTCAGTTGTAATTTATGACGATACGCCAGAAACAATTCTTCAGCACCAACTGGTTCAGGATAAAGCTGCCATTCGTTCGCTAATTGGTAAGGTAAAAGCTGGCGGGTGTACTAACTTGAGTGGCGGCTGGTTGATGGGATGCGACAATGTAAAATCTCAGCAGTCCACAGAACGCATCAATCGCGTTTTATTATTAACAGATGGACAGGCGAATGTTGGCATTACTGATTCTCAAGTATTAATTAACACTGCAAGACAACAAGCCGAACAAGGAATCATTACTACAACTTTAGGATTTGGAACTTATTTTAATGAAGATTTGCTCATCGGTATGGCAAATGCTGCCGGGGGAAACTTCTATTTCATCCAATCACCTGACGATGCTACTGATGTATTCAGAATTGAACTAGAAAGCCTCACGTCTGTTGTCGCGCAAAATCTGACGGTGACGCTGCAACAAGAAGATTCTGTAAAAATTACCGGGATTCTCAACAATTACCGAGCTAATCCGATTGGCAACAATTTAGAAGTTTTCTGCGGCGATGTTTATGAGGTAGAAAATAAGCAGTTAGCTGTAGAATTGTCAATCCATCCACAAACAAATATTGGGGTGACAAATATTGCCACCATTGCTTATAAATATCAAGCGGTTGTCGATGGCAGCATTCAACAATTCACTGACGAAATTTCGATTAGTATAACGGTTGCTGATGCTGAGTCAGCCAACAATGTACAGCCAGATGCATCGGTTGTGGAGCAAACAAGTAAGCTGAGGATTGGTAAGGTAAAAAATGAAGCGATCGCACTTGCCGACAAAGGAGACTACACCGCCGCTTCCCAGAAACTTCGCAAGACAATCGAGGATCTCAAGCTCAAAGCATTGCATGAATCCTTTGAAGTTGCCGAAGAGATGGAACAACTGGATTATTATGCACAACGCCTGGAGAGCAAAAAGTTTGATAGTGTCAGTCGCAAGGAGATGCGAGATCAATCTTACCAGGCTCTTACACGCGATCGCGGCGATTTAAAATTGCGCGGACTTGCTGCGAGTGCCAACAGCTTAGAGGCAGTTTCCAGCGTGGATGCGGGAGTTTTGGTGAAATGCGATCGCGTTAGTGGTAAGTTGCGGATTCACGTCATTTCCGACGGTTACAATCCTGATTTCAACGTGCAATTTCCCCGCAATATTCGGGAAGAAGGTGTCACCTACATCGTTGATGAAATCAATCTATCTGCTGACGGTAGCTTTTATCGCGTCTCCGGTAACATTCGCCGGTTAGTGCAACCTGGGCAAGAACGCGCCGCATCATCTCAAAATGGTGCATCTTCTTCCAGTCCAAAACGACAAAAGCTGAATGCACCAGCTTCTGCCGCCGATTTAGAAACAATTGATACTGTAGGTGATGGAGTTATCGTGCAGTGCGTGAAAGAAGGCAGTAAATTGAGAGCCAGAGTCGTGTCAGATGGGTACGATCCTAACTACAACATCCGCTTTCCCCGCGACATTCGAGAAGAAAACGTTCTTTATGTTGTTGATGAAGTGGAAGAGGCAAAGAATGGCGGATCTTATGTTGCTTATGGGAAGATTCGCAGGTTAGTTCAGTAAAACAGTTTTTAATTAAGTTATCGCACTCTGAACTGCTTGAATCAAAGTAGCAGGATTATTAAAGGCGCTCTAGATTGCTATGATACAAAATTCTAAGTGCCGAGCAAATGCACAAGAATGAGCAATGTAAAAAAAACTCATATCCTGCTACTTCTAAAACCTCGGCTGATAGACTACGAAATGGTAGCCCATTCCGCTAGTCAGTACAACCTTCAGCAGATAAATTTACATCGTAACTTGAGTTATTGCCTGTGCGTTTATTCAGCCAATTATCAAGCATCTTGCAGAGAAGATAGAACATTAATTTGTAAATCTTCTGTTGCATCTGATATTAAGTGCTGCCGTATTAGATCAATTACTTCTTCGTTGAGAGGATGAGAGATGCTAATGCTTTTGTATTTGAAGTAAATAATTACAGCAACCAATGAGCGACGATTTACTACACTAGCGGCTATCCTTCGACCAAAATCTTCCTTCCGACTCCATATTTCGTACTGTTCCCCAAACTCAAACACCAATTGCTCAAAGTAATCTTTAAAGGGTGCTTCTTCTGTTGTAATATTACTTGAGCTATATAGACGATCAACCATAAGTTAGTTCTCCCAGGCTCTTAATACCAGTTTTTTAAAGTTGTGAGACAGATAGAACGCATATGGCTAAGCTGGATAGAATTAAATATAACCAAGCTATTTTATAACTTTTGAAATTAATATGAAATAAAGCCTCCTATTAACTAGAATCAGTGCAATTGATAAGGCTTGTAACCAAAAGTACCACACCCCAGAATATCAGTTGCAGTAAGTTGCTATACGTGTTCTCAAAAAAAACTTTAGTGGAGTTGAGGCTCATGGAATTGAAGGAATTCATCTCCCCAAAGGTGTAAACCATATTTTTTCATATTTATATCTCTCGCTTTTTTGAACTCAGGAGATAAGAAATGTAAATTCCCAACTTGCTCATATGTTTCTTTTCCTGACTGGCTTTCGCATTCAAGCAGGAGTAACAAATAAGCTCTTTGTTTTAATTTATCTTGACTCGTGAACCAGGTTTTTTCAGCCGAATTAACATCAAACCTACTTTGCATTACAACATATTTTACAAACTCTTGTTCGCGAAATTGCAACTCATCCTCAATATATCTTTCTAATTCACTGCGACTGTCGCCGGACTTGAAAAGACCAGTGATAAAATCAAACACTATGGTTTCCTCCATTACTTGAGACGATATACACCATTATAGCGATCGCATTCTGTAAAAGAGGCGCGATCGCATAAGTTAGAGCAAGCGATCGCGCAGCCTACAACTACTACACTAATTTCTTAATATCCCCAAAAGCACGATAAAATCCACCGCGAGAAGATTCGCGCACCTCTTCCACCAGATAACGCGCACCTTCGGAGCGAATCTCCTGAGGAAATTGCACTTTCCAACTGGGATTATAACCAGGAGAAACAGCACGAATTCTTAACTTCCCACCTTCTTTAAAGCACTCGACAATTACTCCCTGACTGGCGTTCGATGTCGTTTCTAAAGTATTAGAAGGAACGGCTGCGGCAACGGCAGTAGGTGCTTTAATGTTAATAGCCTGGGGAACTGTACCCGCTTGCGCCGCTTTGATTGCAGCTTCACTAGCATCGATGCAAGCAAGAGAACCATCGGTGGTGACGATGTAGAGATGGTCATCTATAAACTGCATGGAGAAGGCAGAACCGCAGCCAGTGGCTAGTTTCCAAAGACGCTCCCCTTGTTGACTAAAACAATAAATTGAGGAGAAATTATCGCCTGCAAAGACATATTTACCTTCTTCAGCAGTGGCGCAAGAATAAACGGGTGCATCACATTGATAAACTGTGCTAACTTCGCCTTTCTTAGTGAAGCAATAAACTTGATTCTCACTGGTACTAGCATATACAAATGCTTCTTCTTGCCAGCCAAACAGCACCTCGCCACGAGTCTTTTGATTCCAAATCTTCGTTCCATCTTCCCAGTCATACATGGTTACGCCCTTGCTGTGACCGTGATAGATACCAATCTCATCGCAGCGCACCATCCAGCCATACTCGCCACTACTTTTTTTAGTCCATTGAGATTCATCTTCGTGATTAATTGTTGTAACATTTCCAGTGTCATCAGAAACACCGAGAATGGCATCTTTGATATCTAGCCAGAAGATATTCACATTGGGGGCAATTTCATAAGCGACACGCGGAATTTTTCCGGTCAAATCGTATACTTTGCCATCATCGCACCCAGCATAAAGCCAGCCTTCATCAGCGACAATACACTTCACGCCGTCAGGAAGACGAAACTGATTTTGGACAATTCCCGTATGGCTGAGAGCAAAAATTTGACCCGCTTGATTGCCAAACCAACAGCGCGAGTTGTCAATAAAGATACCGAAAGCAGGGGAAGAAGAGGCGAATTTCCAAACTACAGGTGCTTGGTTTGCAGTTGAGCGATCGCTCTTTATTTCCCGTCGAGTCACGGGACGTTTACTTCGCACTCCCATAACTGCTTGTTCGTAACCTTTCTTCAGTTTCTCATTAATCTTTTTGGTCGCCTCAGCTTTAGCTTTTTCCGGGGTTGGATAGGTTTTAACTTGAGTTTGTCCTGAGTCACCAATGCGACCGTAACGAATCGATACTTCCGTACCGTTGACAATTACTTCATAAAATTTGTGAGAACTACTATCTGACTCTGACAATTCTAGATACGTTTTCTCTTGAGTCATTTTTTCCTCCAATTCTGTATGTATTAATAAATATCTATCTTGCCTAAAATTTTCCATTCTTAATTCAGTATTCTGCCGTGTTAAAAGGAGAAAATTAAAATTTCAAAAATAGCATAAATCCTCTTTTAACTTTGCACTTGGCATTCATAAATGAAAATCAGTAAAATTTCAGCTCAAGCTCACTTCCTTGGATTCGTATATGTATGTCAACTTTATATCAAATAAATATAGTAATTAAAGTAGAATTAAGAAAAAAGTCCATTTGTTAACTTTTTATAAAAATTAGACATAAAACATTTTTTATTGATAAATACAGATTTATATATTTTTTGTAAAATCATTAACATCCCAGTCTTTTCGGTTGGTCTTGCAATCCTTAAAAATTCACCACTGGCAGGCGAATCTCAAGAATAAGTTTTTTGAACGAGGATTAGATGCAGTTCCAGATGGCAAGCAATGTTTTTACAAGCATTAAAATACACTTGGTTAGACTCTTTTAATCCTTTTTACTCAAACTATCTCTAACATTTGGCTACATTTATTTGGACAAGTCAACAAAGCAATTAGTATTTTAGGTTACATTTTTTAGAGTGTCAGAAAGATGACTTGCCCAAACTGTGTATACACTGATATTCACTGAGGAGCAAACTATATTTCCGTATAAATACGCTTTCAATTAATCGAATAAAGTTTTAATTTTACTTCAGCACAATAGGCTGATCTAGTGTTCACTTACAAAAAGCGTCTCTAACTGGACTGGATCGCCTACAAATCCGTAAATGGAATAATTATGAGAACAATTCCGGGATATCAGATTTTTGAGCTAATTTATGAAAGTAGCAAGTCGCTTGTGTATCGAGGATGCCGACTTCAGGATAATTTGCCTCTTATTCTTAAAGTTATCAAAGAAGACTATCCATTACCAGAAGAAATTTCTAGGTATAAGCAAGAATATGAAATTACCCGTTCGTTGAATATAGATGGTGTTGCTAAAGCGTATGATTTAAAATCATATCAAAATACTCTAGTAATGCTCTTGGAGGATTTTGGGGGTCAATCTCTAAAGATATTGATGGAAAAACAAAATTTTACAGTTTTAGACGCTATGAAAATTACTATAAAAATTGTTGAAACTTTAGCTAAACTGCATAATTTAAACATTATTCACAAAGATATTAATCCATCTAATATTGTTTTTGATCCAAAAAGTAGGCAAGTCAAATTTATTGATTTTGGGATTTCCAGCGTTTTGTCGCGGGAAAACCCTACCCTAAAAAATCCCAATGTTTTAGAAGGCACTCTTGCCTATATGTCGCCAGAGCAAACTGGCAGAATGAATCGTTCGCTGGATTATCGTACTGACTTTTACTCCCTTGGCGTTACCTTCTACGAGCTTCTCACTGGCAGACTACCTTTTAATGGTACTGATGCAATAGAGTTAGTACATAATCATATTGCGCTTACGCCAATTCCGCCTCATAAGCTTAATCAAAACATTCCCAAAGCAGTTTCGGACATTGTTATGAAATTGCTGGCTAAAACTGCTGAAGATAGATATCAAAGTGCTTATGGAATTCAAGCAGATTTAGAATATTGTCTAACTCAATTAGAAATAAATAACCAACTTCCAGAGTTCTCTCCCGGTCGTCATGATATCTCTAATAAATTTCAAATCCCTGAGAAGCTCTATGGCAGAGAGCAAGAAATTAATACTTTACTAACAGCATTTGAACGAGTGAGCCAATTCTCGTTTGGTAAGCCAATGCCAGGGGATATTGAGATGATGTTGGTGTCGGGTTATTCTGGCATCGGCAAGTCATGTTTAGTGCAAGAAATTTATAAACCAATCACTCAACAGCGAGCTTATTTCATTTCAGGGAAATTTGACCAGTTTCAGCGGAGTATTCCCTATTCTGCTGTTGTCAGCGCCTTTTCTGCCTTAATCCAGCAACTTTTAACGGAAAGCGAAGCACAGCTCAACCAGTGGAAAGAAAAACTCCTAGAAGCCCTTGGCTCTAACGGGCAAATTATTATTGATGTTATTCCTGAGGTAGAACTCATTGTCGGTTCTCAGCCTAGAGTTCAAGAATTAGGGCCAACTGAATCCCAAAACCGCTTTAATTTAGTCTTTCAAAACTTTATTCGGGTATTTTGCCAACAAGAACATCCATTAGTCATCTTTCTGGATGATTTGCAGTGGGCTGACTCTGCCACGCTCAAATTGATGGAGTTGATGATGACGGATGATCAAACGCACTATCTATTTCTCATTGGAGCATATCGGGATAATGAAGTCAGCTCCACTCATCCCTTGATGATTACGCTGGATAGTTTACGCGATGATGGAGCTATCATCAACCAGATTAATCTAGCACCTTTAGAACTTGAGCATATTACCCACTTGATTGCTGACACCTTGCATACGGATAGGGAATCAGTAAGATCCTTAGCTTCCCTCATCCTGCGTAAAACAGAAGGAAATCCCTTCTTTGTCAATGAATTTCTAAAAACCCTATATCAGGAAAACCTGCTTACCTTCACCCCCCCTCAGACCTTTCTTACTCAGGGGGAAGAAGAGGCAAGTAAAGCCCTATGGCAATGGGACATCGCTCAAATTGAAGCGTTGGGTATTACTGATAATGTTGTCGAATTAATGATAGGAAAATTAAAAAAATTGCCGAATTCAACACAGCAGGCTTTACGGTTAGCAGCTTGTGTCGGCAATAGTTTCGATTTAAATACCCTGTCTATCATTTATGAGAAATCAATTTATGAAACTTTTAAAGACCTTTTGCCAGCTCTGAAAGAAGAATTAATTAAGCCTACTTCTGTGTTGGAAACGACCGAAGAGGAAGGGGTTAGTTCTCAACTATTAGTTTTTAATTATAAATTTTCACACGACCGCGTGCAACATGCAGCTTATGCACTGATTGATAACTCGCTTCAAAAAGCAGTTCATCTCAAAATTGGCAATCTCCTTTTAGCAAGTACGCCTTTGGAAGACCAGATAGAAATAATTTTTAAATTAGTCGATCATCTAAATATCGGTTCTGACTTAATTGTCGATGAAGAGGCAAAAATTGAATTAATAATATTGAATTTGGAAGCAGCTCGAAAAGCGAAAGATGCAACCGCATACAGCTCAGCACTTCACTATTTGACTGCTTGTATGAATGTTTTACCAAGCGATATTTGGGTAAAACGCTACGATCTAGCTTTTTCATTGCATAAAAAACGAGCCGAAATTGAGTATTTAAACGGTAATTTTGCTCAGGCTGAAGCCTTGCTGGATCTAACCCTATCTCAAGCAAAATCAGTTCTCGACAAAGCTGAAGTTTATAATATGCTGATTGTGCAGCATACCATGCTTGCGAAATATCAAGAGGCAATTCAAGCAGGTCGTAATGCTCTTAGTCTGCTAGGAATTGACTTACCTGAAGGGGAATTAGCAACAGCAGTTGAGCTAGAAATAGGCGAAGTTAATAAGAAATTAGAAACCCATGAGATTGGGTCTTTAATTAATTTAGAAGCAATAAAAATTCCGGAAGTAAAAGCAGCAGTCAAATTGTTAGCAAACATGGGGCCTTTAGCATATTTTGTCAATTTTGACCTTTGGCAGCTAGTTACTGTTAAAACAGTTAATCTTTCTCTCACCTATGGTTATGCATCAGGAGCAGCGTATAGCTACTCGTGTTATGGAATGATACTCAGCGCAATTTTAGGGAATTCTCACTCTGGTTATGAGTTTGGGGTCTTAGCAACTAAACTAAGTAATAAGTTTAATAATGTAGCTCAAAAATGTGCAGAATTGGTGGTTCTTGCCAATTACTTGAGCAATTGGGTGAAGCCAATTAAGTTTAGTCATACAATTAATGATGAGGCATATAAAACGGGGCTAGACTTTGGAGATTTGCAATGGGCAGGTTATACTCGTCTTCACAAAGTCATTGCTTCCTTCCATCAATGTAAAAGTTTAGAGCAAAGTTTAAAACAAATACCTCAGTCTTTGCTATTTTGCCAAAAGAGTAAAAATCAATGGGCAATTGATATAATTTTAGGTTATAAACTAGCGGTGTCGAACTTGATAGGCATGACTGCTGGAACCTTATCTTTTGAAAATGATGGGATTAGCGAATCCAACTTCTTGACAAGTTGCGAACAACATCAAAGTTCGGCGGCAATTTGTGAATTCCATATTTTAAAAGCCCAAATTCTTTACTTATACGAAAAACCGGATTTAGCTTTGAACAGTAGTTTGTTAGCTTCAAAGCTACTTACTTCTATTTTCGGTCATATCTCAGTATCTACACATAACTTTTATCACTCACTGATTCTAGTTGCTCTCTATCCGAATGCTTCAGAATCTGTACAAAAACAATCTTGCGAGACGTTAGCAGCGAATCAAAAGCAGATGAAGATTTGGGCAGACAACTGTCCAGAAAACTTTCTACACAAGTACCTGTTAGTAGAAGCTGAAATTAGTCGCATCACTGGCAATGATTTAGAGGCGATAGACTTGTATGAACGCGCCATTGAGTCCGCAAAAGAAAATGAGTTTATTCAGAATGAAGCTTTAGCGAATGAACTCGCTGCTAAGTTTTGGTTAGCGAAAGGAAAAGAGAAGTATGCTAAAGTCCATATTACAGAAGCTTATTACGGCTATCAACGTTGGGGAGCTAAGCGCAAAGTAGAAGATTTAGATGAAAAATATCCGCACTTTCTGACTAAAACATCTATTCTGCCTCGCGTTAAAGATACTCCCACGACTACTGGACATTCCTCTACGGGTAGTAGTTCTAATACGTTGGACTTCACCACTGTGATGAAAGCTAGTCAAGCGATCGCTGCTTGTATCGTGTTGGATAAGTTACTGGCTTCTTTAATGAAAATATCTATCGAGAATGCTGGCGCACAAAAAGGTTTACTACTCTTGGTAAGAGATGAAAAACTGCTGATTGAAGCCCGTTCATCGGTTGAATCAAAAGAGGTTGTTGTTCGGCAGTCAACTCCGCTTAAAGGTTGTCAAGAGTTACCTCTGACAGTGATTAATTATGTAAAAAGAACTCGCTCAGATGTGGTTCTAAATGATGCGGCTAGTGAGGGAAAGTTTATTAATGACTCTTATATAGAGCTAAATAAATTGAAGTCCGTTCTCTGTATGCCTATCCTTAATCAAGGGAAATTAATCGGTATTCTTTATTTAGAAAATAATCTGACATCCGGAGCTTTTACTCCCGATAGGATAGAAGTTTTAAGAGTACTTTCAGCTCAGGTAGCAATTTCTCTGGAAAATGCTATGCTTTACAATTCGATGGAACAAAAAGTCCAAGAGAGGACGCATGAGCTAAATGAAAAAAATGTACGGTTATCCCAAACTCTACAAGAACTTAAGCGTACTCAGACGCAATTAATTCAGACCGAGAAAATGTCTAGCTTGGGTCAATTAGTAGCGGGAGTTGCCCACGAAATTAATAACCCAGTTAACTTTATCTACGGCAACCTTGTCCACGTTAATGAATATACTCAAGACCTACTAAACCTAATGCAGCTATATGCCAAGCATTATCCCAATCCGGTGTCTGAGATTCAAGACGAAGCGGAGGCGATAGAAGTAGATTTCTTAGTTGAAGATTTACCAAAAATGCTGTCCTCGATGAAAGTGGGGGCTGACAGAATTCGTCAAATTGTCCTGAGTTTGAGGAATTTTTCGCGCCTTGATGAGGCAGAAATGAAAGAGGTCGATGTTCACTCAGGGCTAGATAGTACGTTATTAATTCTGCAAAACCGCCTGAAGGCTAAGACAGAAATTCCGGCTATTAAAGTGATTAAGGAGTATGGTTCGCTGCCGCTCATAGAGTGTTATGCAGGTCAGCTTAACCAAGTATTTATGAATCTTCTGGCTAATGCGATCGATACTTTGGAAGAAGTAATGAGTAATGATTCAAAGACAAAAGGACATTACCAGGAAATAGCCCAGGCATCTTGTTTGTCTTCATGGGAACGGAAAGAACAACATTCAGATAACCAATTGTCAACCAGCGATTACCAATTACCGACAATCCGGATTCGCACCTGTGTCGTAGACGAAAGTCGGGTTCTGATTGCCATTGCTGATAATGGCCCTGGGATGACAGAGGAAGTCAAAAAACGTATTTTCGATCCTTTCTTTACTACAAAACCGATTGGTAAAGGGACAGGGCTAGGGTTAGCAATTAGTTACCAGATTGTGGTGGAAAAACACGGCGGTCAATTGCAATGTTTTTCCACACTTGGGCAGGGAACTGAATTTATTGTTGAGATTCCGATCCGTCCGCAACATTAACCTTTGTCTTCACAAGCGGATCTCCTTTATTCAGATAGAGGACAAGCAGCATTCTCAGTAATTTTGCTTAAACATTTCTTTATGTAAAGCTCATAGTTACGCACATTCACATACGCACATTCACGGTGGACTAGGGATGTAGAGAAAGGCTACCACTGAGGGGTAAGGTTAGCGGGAAGAGATAAGTCATGCAGCTCCTAGACAATTGCTCGATTGCTACCGAGAGAAAAGTAGGACTTCACCAATTGTATGTAGAAGATATAGTGAGATGCACCACGCTATCAGAAGCAGTGCTGATGGTAAATAAGGCTTATGATTTCCACCGTCATCCTTACTTTATGTGGATGCAGGCACCCTCTACCTCACGGGCACAATTTCTTTGCACACAGCTACCAATTTGTTTTGCAATTGAGTCATTTTCGCAATCATTAGCGGCAGTTTTGGCTCGGACTCCAGTATTAGAACGGCGACTTTCGGTGATGGAAAACGTGGCTGAAGAACATGGTCACGGCAATTTATTGAACTCTCACAAATACACCTTCCGCCAATTTTTGCGGGCTTTAGGTGCCACTCCAGAAGATTTAGAAATACCCTGTCCTGCATCAGTGTTAGCTTTCAATCATTCACTTCTGGGCTACTGTCTGACGCAATCAAGTGAAGCGGGTGGAGCCGCTTTGGGGATGCTGGAGCATCTGTATTCGAGTGTTAGTGGGATGATCGCCCGCACGATTAACGAGCGAGGTTGGGCAGCACCGGGTAGCCAGTCACACTATACTGTCCACGAGGGGCATTGCATAATAGAGGGATGAATTAGGGTTGGTTTTGATGCAATGCCCAGACTGTCAATCTACTCATATCCGTAAAAACGGCAAGAGAAGGGGTAAGCAAAATTACATTTG
>NZ_JAMPKG010000060.1:0-21622 GCF_039962015.1 Trichocoleus sp. AS-A1
TCAGAGGAGCTTACCTCACTTTGCCTTTCTCTGCACTTGCGAAAGTGCCGACCCCAGAGCAGAAGCAGGATTAGGGGGATTAGGTCAGCGATTGGTCAGAAATTTGGGGATGCCTGCTGTAGTAGCGATGACTCGCAAGGTGAGCGTAGAGACAGGCTTGGCTCTAGGACAGAGCTTTTATCGACGACTTAGAGAGTCCGGAGAGGTAGATACGGCGCTACAAGAGGCAACAGCCGGACTGGGAAAACGCCACGATATTGCTGTCCCGGCTCTGTTTAGCCGCTTGGGTGGGCGTCCCTTATTTAGCGATCGCCTTGACGATCGGGATTTAACTGACGAGGAAATCGACTATGGTATTGGCAAGCTGAGCCAACTCCTTCAAGAACGCGCCCCTCATGCCTCCGTACTCAAGGAGAGCTTTAAAAGGCAGGTAGAGACGCTCAACGGTACCAAAGGAGCCGAGTCACGCATAGCGAGTGAACAGCGCCAGCAGGCAATAGTAGAGATCGATAACCTGTGCGATCAAGTCCTGGAAATTAGCTTTGATGCTCTGGCAGCTTTAGGCAAAGAACCACCAGAATACAAGGCTGAGTGTCCTTTTCCGGGTCTATCTTCCTTTGCTGAGGAACAATACCATAAGTTCTTTTTTGGGCGCGATGAGCTGATTAGAGACTTACAAAAGGAACTGGCGAAGGATAATTTCTTAGCGGTTATCGGTGCTTCGGGCAGCGGCAAGTCATCAGTGGTACTAGCTGGACTGATTCCTAAGCTTAAACAGGAGCCAAGCCTACAGTCGGTTCGCATCACACCAAGCAACGAGCCGCTCAAACAATTAGAAATACTGTTAAAGGTATCGGAACAGCATTCGGTACTGGTGGTAGACCAATTTGAGGAACTGTTCACCCTCTGCGAGGATAAAGCCAATCGCCAAGAATTTATCGACAAGTTGTTACACCTTGCCGAGCGGCGGAAAGTTGTGATTACGATGCGGGCGGACTTTTTAGGAGAGTGTACCTTCTACCCCGAACTGAGAAAGCGGATTGAAACCCGACAAAAATTGGTTGGACCGATGGAACCTGCCGAACTAATTACAGCGATGAAGATGCAGGCAGATAGGGGAGGGTTGCGCTTTGAAACTGGCTTGAGCCACTCGATTCTCAATGATGTGCAAGGAGAGCCTGGGGCAATGCCACTGCTGCAATATGCGTTGCAGGAACTGTGGAAGCGGCGGCGGGGGCGCTGGATGTGCGATGAGGAGTACCAATCTATCGGTAGAGTTCACCAGGCGATCGCTAAAACTGCTGATGATTTTTACAATAGCCTCCCAGCTAAGCAACAAGAGCAAGTCCAGAATATTTTCTTGCGCTTAACTCGCTTGGATAAGAATGCCATCCAGGGAGAGAAGCGACGGGACACCCGCCAGCGAGTGGAACTAGAGGATTTGGTGCCGAGTGGGAGCAATCTGGCCCAGACGAAGAAGTTGGTACAGCAGCTAGCTGGTGAAGGGGTACGGCTAGTCGTCACCAGTCGGAACCAAACTACCGGGAAGGAAGAAGTAGAAGTCGCCCATGAAGCTTTAATCCGCTATTGGCCAACATTGAAGGAGTGGTTGAGCCAGAACCGCAGCGATTTGCAACTCCGAGAAACGATATGTCAGGCGGCAGAAGATTGGCACCAGCACCAAAAGCAACCAGACCAAGACAGCTATTTAATCCATCAGGGCGGAAGATTAGAAGATGCACAAGTGCTGTTGAAACAGCCCAAATTTGTGCATCTCAACCAAGAAGAAGCTGAATATGTCTTGGCTTGTTTGGAGCGGCGCGATCGCATCCGCAGGCAAGAAAAACAACGCAGACATCGCCTGCTTTTCGCCGCTGTCACCTCAGCTTTTGTCTTTGCTGGATTTGCCATCTTTGCTGGATATCAGTGGCGGCAAGCAGACAGTGCGACGCAGGAAGCAAAAAATGCGAAGCAGCAAACAGAAATCGAGCGAATTCAGGCGTTAAGTGCTTCCTCAGAAGCTCACTTAGCAACAAATCAATTAGAAACATTGATCGGAAGTTTACAAGCTGCCAAAGGAGTTAAGCAACTGGGACTGCCACAAACAACCTTAACGAATAAAGTAATGGGCAGCCTGCACAAAGTAACTTCTGAAATCAGAGAAATCAATCGCTTAGAAGAGCATAAAGACCAAGTTACAGATGTCAGTTTTAGCCCAAATGGTCAGATACTGGCGAGTGCTGGAGTTGATGGCACAATTCGTTTGTCAGATTTACACGGCAAAGAACTCATAAAATTTGTAGTTAATGAAAAGAGCATTAAAAAGAGCATTATAAATGTCAACTTTAGCCCAGACGGTCAGATGCTGGCAACTGGTGCTGAGGATGGGACTACAAAATTGTGGAATTTGAAGGGGGAACTATTGAAGGAGTTTCCTAAGCAGAAGAAGGAGGTATATAACATCACTTTCAGCCCTGATGGTAAGAAGATCGCTACTGGTTCTGGGGATGGCATCGTCCGCTTATGGAATTTGCAGGGAAATTTAATCGAAGAATTTCCCGCTCATAATACTAGTAGTAGAGTGTGGGGCATCACTTTCAGCCCTGATGGTAAGGCGATCGCTACGGGTTCTGGAGACCACACCGCCAAGTTGTGGGATTTGAACGGCAAACTATTAAGCGAATTTAAAGGGCATAAAGATACGGTATTTAGTGTTAGTTTTAGTCCCGATGGTCAAAAACTTGCCACTGCCTCTAAGGATGGTACTGCCAAGTTGTGGGATTTGAAAGGAAAAGAGTTAAGAGAATTGTTAGGAGATCAAGAGCCAAACTGGGTGTTTAGCGTCATTTTCAGTCCCGATGGCAAGCACCTCGCTACTGGTTCCAAGGACGGCGTTGTTCGCTACTGGGGTTTGAATGGACAACTCTTGAAGGAATTTAAAGGGCATAAAAACTCAGTTAGGAGTGTTGTTTTCAGCCCAGATGGCAAGCTTTTAGCTACGGCTGGATACGACAACACTGTACGCTTGTGGGATTTGCAAGATCGCCAGCAGTTAACTGATTTCAAAGGGCACAAAGGCACAGTCTGGAGTGTCAGTGTTAGCCCGGATGACGAGATCCTAGCGACTGCTGGAGCTGATAGCACTGTCCGCCTGTGGGATTATTTATCAGGCGAGCAGTTAGGGGAATTCAAAGGTCATAAAGGTGTAATTTGGAAGGTTACTTTTAGCCCGAAGGGCAAACTTTTAGCTACATCAGGAGAGGATAAGACCGCTCGCTTGTGGAGTGTATTTGGTAAGCAACGGGGAGAATTCAAAGGCCATCAAGGTCAAGTCTTAGGTTTGAACTTTAGCCCGGATGCTAAGTTTTTAGCAACCTCAGGAACGGATGGCACCGCCCGCTTGTGGGATTTGTCTGGTAAAGAACTGCAAGAATTCAAAGGTCATAAAGGTGCCGTCCTGAGTGTCAGTTTTAGCCCGGATAGCAAATTTTTGGCTACCGCTGGAGCTGATAGGATAGTACGTTTGTGGAATTTATCTGGTCAGAAGCTAACAGAATTCCCAGCACATCTAGACTGGATAAACAGCGTCATTTGGAGCAATGACGGACAAAAACTGGCTACAGGTAGTAGTGATGGCACTATTCGTTTGTGGGATTTGTCAGGTAATCAATTAAAGGAATTCAAAGGTCATATAGGTCCAGTACAGAAACTCCGTTGGAGTAAGGATGATAAGCTGCTAGCGACTGCTGGATCTGACTCAACCGCTCGTCTATGGGATGTATCCGGTCAACAGGTAGCTGTATTCAAAGGTCATAAAGGGGAGGTCAAGAGTATCGATTTTAGTCCAAATGGCAAGCTTCTAGTTACGAGTGGTGAATATGGGAGCGTTAAGTTGTGGCAAATTGAAGGATTAGATGATCTGATGGTGCGGGGTTGCGCTTGGGTACACGACTATCTCAAGAGTCCAGATTCCAAACTTACGCTTGAAGAACGTCAGGTTTGTCATGGTATTAGCTCTGCTAGTAATCCGCCTAAACCTAACTGAGACATTGGCTACTGCCTAAAAATTGAAAAGCTGTGCGGGAGTTTTCCCACACAGCCGTTTACATAGTTGCGATATTTGAGATCGCTATTAACTCAATCCCTTCAACACATTTAAGAGATTGGTGGCTATTGACATTGCTGTTTGCATATCGGTGTTATTAGCTGGAGCTTTTTGTACAGTATTGACAAATTGCTCTAATGATGAAATCAGTTGCGTCTGAACTTGCTTAAGGGCAGCTTCATCAGGCACTTGCTCTGGAGTTTCCGGAGCCAACCCCTGTCCCGGCTGGTTAGAAGGCAAATGCACAGTTTCAATCGTGGGGCGCTCGGCACTAGCATCTTTACTGCTACTGACCACTAGCCGGACTGCTGGGTCGCCGATAATCGCATAGTTGCGGGCGTCGTTGTTAGCCGTCCACATAGCAGCTAAACTCCGATTGTTGGGAGGCGCGCCAAACTTAATATCTTCTAACTCAATGTTAAGGTCAGAGGAAATTTCGGCATAGCGCTCATCAAAATACTCCACTGCCGACCCGACTGGATGACCTTCCAGCAGGCGCTTCACGCTACTTTGAAAAACTGCTATCTGCCGTTTATCTGCACTTGAACCGCGAATATCTGACCAAGAGAAAGAACAATCCCAAGCTCGATCTATATGACCGATGACAGCTAGGGCACCTCCCTTGGGATGGCTCAGAAGTTTCTGCGGTAAGCGGGCAAGAAAGGGATACGGCGCAATGTCTGGTCTTTCTGAAAGAGATTGAGAGTGACCCTCGAATTCATCCTTTTGGGGACAGCCAGCACCATAGCAGGCAAAGTGAAAAGCAATCATCCCTAACAGCCGCGCTTGTTCGCTAATATCGTCCCCAGAAAAGTAAAAATCTTCCGGAATCGGTTTTTTTCCCCATTCGAGACCAGGCCAGTCTTGGCACAGCAATGCGCCTTGGTGGGGCAACTGTCGCGGATCGCCGTTGGGAAAGACCATACCGTGACTGGCAGTGAACAGCAAACTAGGCGTTTCGCTGCCTCCTAGCAGCTGCCCCAGACGCGCTTTGGTTGCTTCTTCTTTAAGAATCGTTTTCACATCCCAGTTGGAATGTTCCTCGACAGCCCATTCAGATAACGGCTGAATCAGGTCTTGAGTGCTGAGATTAGTGGCACGGTCTCCTGGGTTGCACACGCCGAAAAAGGCAGCGCTAGGAGATAAGGATAGATTGCTAGTTTCCGCTTCTACTACACTGCGAGCGTACTGCGCGTACTGCTGTGGCGTATCAAAATAAATGCGACCTACTGCATACTGAACGCTAAGCTGGGACTGAAAGCGATAGGGAATTGTTACTGGATCTCCAACAATCAGCAGGTAGTAGGGCATTTTGTCTGGATCGGCAGGACCTGGACCTAATCCTTGACGCGACAGGAACTTATTTTTTGATTCGTACTGATTTTTTGCCTTGTCGTGACGATAGCCTTTAGGACCAATGTATTCCTGATAGTAATGCTCGTGCTTTTGGGTGGCTTGCTTTTTGCGATGGTCTAATAGCTCGCTGAGCGCCTCTCGAATTGCCGGATCGGCATCGTAAGCGAAAATTACTCCCCAACCTGTTTCTGCAAGGTTTTTGGGGTCTATTCCCTCTATGGGAGCAAAGTCAATCTCTTCTTTTTGTCGCTTTTTTAGCTGGATATCTTCTAAACTTTCTGGATCGAATTCTTCGCCCTGGGCAATCTTAGCTACTTGCTCAGCAGTCAAAGGAGGCAGCAAATAATCGCCACTGGCTCCATTAATTCCATTGAAGAATAGCAGGTCTTCGGACATTTCTTTGGTTCCTGATAATTTTGAGTGACTAACACCGCAAGGCTGTTGGATTGACCTCTTTTCCCACTCTTGTGTCGCAAGTACAGACGCATCTGTCTTCCCTCTTGCCTATATAGGCAAGCAGGGTTGGGGAGGTTAGGCGATCGTCCGAACAGTCTTAATGTCTTAACTAAGACTGGCGGTTAACTGCCAGAAACTGCCGACCACAGCACATGGGCTACTTCCGGTTTGGCAAAGTCGTTATGGGCACCAACAAACTTGTCTGTCACGTCATTAATAAACTTGCTGCTTTCCAGGTTGTAGACTTTACCCGGTTTAAACTGATAAGAGGCATCAGAACCGAGCATATTTATGTCTTCTACTGGAAAGCCGTTTCCGCAGAGACCAAAGCAGCCAATTCCGCCATATTTAGGCAAACCACCGGCGGCAAAGTCCACACGACTAAAGACAATCTTTCCAGCTAGGGGGTACATCTTGCCGACTGCATAGTCGAAGTGAGATTGGGTCGTAACAATTGGACCAGCGACTTTACCTTGAACGATGAGTGGATTAAAGTAACCAGGGCGATTGCGTTCGTAGGAAATTTTTGAACAGTAAGACCAGAGAGACATCGCTCCTTGAACCAAGACCAAAGAATTAACTGGCCGGACTAATTTGCCCTGACCTTTTGGACCGGCAAGGGTGGCAGAGACAAGAACGCATCCGAAACTATGACCCATCAGATGGAATCGCACAGTTTCAGGAGTGTTCTGTTGAAGTGCTTTTAACAAGTTGAACCCAGCGCTTTCACCGATTTTGCGAGCGCGGTCTTTCATCGTCCAAAAAGATAGTAGCCGCAGGGGAGTTAGAAACTTATCCCAGTCAAAGCTGCTGCCAGCACTGAAGCTGACGGGTTCTTGGTGACTTGCTTGATAGATGCCTTCCGGATCGAAACCTTCCCAATCCGAACCTGGTGCCCCACCCCCACCTTCGCTACCCAAACCAGCCTCTTGGTTCAACACTTGGTAGGCGTTTACTACCTCTGGCGGTAAGGTATCGGGTTCGCTGTCTTCCATCCCCTTCCTAAAAATTGTTTGTAGTGCTTGCCGCGCTTCCTCAGTGTTAGCAATGCGTTCAGCATATTCATCAACGGCGCTATCGACAGGATCTGCATCGTTCACGCCAAAAGACACCGAAGCACTTGTCAAATCTTCATTGCCCCAAGGCTTGCTGGGCCAATGCACTCCGATCATTAAGGGACGAAACGGTCGCGCCTGTGTGATTTTTTCGAGATCGGCTGTTTGTTTAGCCATCGCGCCAATCCATTTGTTGTACTGATCTCGCGCTCCGGGAATGTCACCCATCCAGCCGTGGCTCATGATGAATACATCTGTGATTGGTTCGCTAGCAAGTGCTTCCAAGATTTTTTGGCTCATCAACTCGCCATGTTCATCGCGTTCTTTGCCAGATGCATCAAAAGCGATCAGGTAATACTTTAAGGAAGTTCCGGGTACTGTTTCGATTGGCATTTATAAATTCCTCTGCTTAAAGATTTCTCTCCAAAGTTAGGTGCCAAAACCAAAAAACGAATACTACTTGTAAAAAAACTTTGCAGAGTCTTGCTCAGGCAGTCCCTACTTCAGTTAGGATCGATTCACTGGGAAAGTGGTTGTTCAACTGACTGGTAGTATAAATTGCCGCGCTCCTCGTCCGCTCAGGACAGCCGACTCAACCAGGATGTCGTATCGCCTACCCATGTCGTTAAGTAACTCTGGCTTGGGTGCCAAGTAATACTATTTCACTTTATTAGGACTTAGGCACCAGTAACAGAAAAATGAACCGCTTAAGCGTTGTGAAGCGCTCTCTTTGCTTTAGTCCACGAAACATCAAGGTTTCACCCCAGTTTGACAGAACAGCGGTATGTTCAGCCTAAAACTTCGGGAAGCTTTTCTCCATGCTTATGCTCTTCGCTACTTTCCAAACATCCTCTAAACTTGGGTTTAATCACTTAATTACTGCTATGAATCAGTTCAAACCCTTTTATTCCTCTGGATAAAAGGGTTCATTTACTATTTATCCCCTCCGGAGAGTGACAGAAGAGGGATAATAAATAATAAATTAAGAACTAAGTGCCTACGTGTTTTTATCATCAATAAAGCGGTAGAAGTAAGATAACTTTAAAAATGCACCTTAAGTCAGCACTGATTTTTCTCAATAAAGCGCTAAAAGTAAGATAAATTTAAGATGCAAATTCTATAATCCTAATACCATAGGGGTTTTAGAGTTAACAGAAAAATGTACTTTTTTTATTTGTTGTTAGTGGATATTATTCACCGTTAGTTGAGCAATCATATCTTACACGATGAATACGATAGTTGGTAGAATTCCAAAATTGGTTTCACCCACCCCAGTAAAGCTACGCTTTACCGGGAGTATGTCAAAATAAGAAGGTGTGTTATTTGTATTAATACACCTTACAAAATTGGCATTGCTGAAGGGCTTATTCAAAGGATAATTTATGATTAGGTGATCGCTTCAATTCCCACACAGATACGATCAGAGGAATGGGAATGATTAAGAAAGTGTAGAAGTTCATTAGGGATCTAACTAATAACCGTTGTCCTGGATCGTTGACGAGATCGAGAATGGGATGTCCCAAGGCACTTGAAATTCCAACGACGGTATATCCTACTGTTACTGCGAATAACGTTATCAGATAGGCAAGGGCAAGGGGACGGCTATTTTTGAAGGGCAGTGCTTTCATCGCGTAGAAGTACAAAAAATTCTCGAAGGCTACTAAAAACAGAAGAAACTGAAAGCCGATATAGGGGAGATAATGATATAAGAAGTTCACTTCTGGGCTCCAGACAAACACAATTCTGAACCAGACAGTCAAAAGAATTTCAATGGGCAAGAAAATTGCCGAGACGATATAAAGATATAGTGGAGCTTCCTTTTTCCTATACGCATCTTGAATTCTCAAAAAATCAAAAATTATATAGAAGATAAAAGGAACTTCCCACAATGGTAGGAGCATCGCCGAAACCGTTCGACTGGGTTCATGATCCAACCAATTACAGGGGTGATTAAACCCAAATAATTTATAGATTGCAGTGGTATGGGGATCAACGTCAACCAATGTTTCAGTCAAAATCGCTCCCACAAGCAGTATGATAATTAATCCTACATAGGAAATAGTTCTAAGAATTTCTGGATTAAACGTCAAACTAAAAGTATAGTTGAGTGGCTTATTATTGGTTGACTTACCGACAGTCATATTCGTTTTACCTCAATAAAGTTTTCATTTTGGACAACTGAGTAACTAAGGTTGGAAAAACCTTACTATTGATCAATTTAGGAAAATTTTGCTGAGAATATTCTCCAGATTTTTCGGTCGGTAATCTGAAAATGAAACCCAACCGCATGTATACAGCAACCAAACTGATTTTTTCAATTAGAATATAAAATATCACACAAGCGTTGAATGTGGCGATCGCTCTCAAGATTTTTGGTTTTGTGACGCTCAGGATTTATGGCGATCAGATTTGTGGTTTTCAAATTCGTGTACACTAATCAACGCTGAAAGTCAAGTCTATCACGATATACTCGTTGGGCTCTGACTTCATCGCGAAGTAGGCGTTTGAGCAGTTCTACTGCCAGATTTTAATGCTCCATGCCTACCCCTTCCTGTGGCTCTCGTAGGTTGCTAGAACAGAATCCGGAAACTTCTCAACGTCTCCCCTCTATCAGGTTTCTGCAATGCGATCTCTTATAGCAGCAACGCTTGCGCGATCGCTTTCAGCCTCTACTCATCCCTACTCAATCTTCCAATTAGGCGTTAAACCCGAAGTAACTTGGCTATACATTTGCAAGACCGATGCAGAAATACGTCCTGAGAGTTTTGCGATCGCATTCTGGGCAGCGGTTCAAAAGTCCTGCTCGATTAACCCAGAACAATCGATTTGAGTTAAGAGAGGATTTTCCTTCAAGTCGTCATAGATGACTTTCCCGGCCTGCCCGACAATCAGAGATAGCATTGATAGCATTGCGGCGTTCCTAACTTCCAGGTAAGTCGATATCTGGGATAAGTCGCGGTGTTCTGAGTAAGCGTCGATTACGCACAATGGAATTCCTGCATTACTCATCTCTTGTTAGAACCATGTGTCGGGAAAAGTCATTTGTCTAACCCGTTTTAATCATTGTCCTGGGATATACAAATCTCAGTTTGACTAAGATAACGAGGCGACATAACTACTGGAAGCTCAATCACAAATTCTGTCCCTTGACCTTGCCCAGAATTGCAGCGTAAAAGCCCATCATGCTTCTCGACAATAATCTGGTAGCTGATAGCAAGTCCCAGCCCTGTACCTTTACCGAGCGATTTTGTAGTGAAAAATGGGTCAAATATCTTGCTTTGAACCTCTTTGGTCATGCCAGGACCATTGTCCGAGATTGAGATGACAATGCCATCATCCTCTAGCCGTTGAGTTTGGATAAAGATCGCGCCCGGACAAAATTGACATACTTCAAAGGACTTACGATTCTGTTCTTCTAGCGCATCAATGGCATTGCTAAGGATGTTCATGAACACTTGGTTAAGTTGGCCTGGATAGCACTCAATTTCAGGCAAATCACCATACTGCTTAATCACTTGAATTTCTGGACAATTTGACGGTGCTTTTAGTCGATTGTGCAGAATCATCAACGTGCTATCAATGCCTTCGTGGATATTCGCCACCTTGACCTCAGCCTCATCTAAACGCGAGAAGTTTCGCAAAGAACGCACAATTTCTCGAATTCGCTCAGCTCCCACTTTCATTGATGTCATCAGTTTAGGTAAATCCGCTACTAGGAACTCTAGGTCAAGGGCAGCTGCCTCTGCCTCAATCTCAGCTCCTGGCTTAGGAAACCGCGCTTGATAAAGTTGCAGAATCTGTAGCAATTTCTGAGTGTAATTATTGGCATAGGTGATGTTGCCGTAGACAAAATTAATCGGATTGTTGATCTCATGAGCAACTCCAGCAACCAGTTGACCCAAACTTGACATTTTTTCGTTTTGAACCAACCAAAGTTGAGCTTGCTGGAGCTGTCGTAATGCCTGTTCCGTCTTATCTTTTTCTTGGCTCAAATCCGCTGTGCGCTGTTGAACCCGCTGCTCTAATTCTTGATTCGCCAGCTCTTGAGCAAGTTTGGCTTCTCTCAATGCGATCTCGGCTTGTTTGCGTAAGGTGATATTTGTTACTAACAGTGAGTAGCCACTTACGATTCCGTCTGAGTTGTAAATAGGTTGTCCATCGAGCAACAGCCAAGACAGCAATTGAGAATTTAGTTGACGGGCAAACTCAAACTTAAAACTCTCCCCTTTAATCAGTTGTTCGCGGATGTAAGTTTGTTGAACGCTTGCGTCAGCCCCAAATGTTAAAACTTTAAATAATTTTTCTCCAATTAATTGTGACCCTGGCAGAGCGACTTGGTCTGCAAATGCCTGATTCACCCACTCCAAGCGTCCGGAACGATCGAGCAGTGCCATTAACAAATCTTTTCTGGCTGCCAGGGCTGCAACCCAAGTGGAAGGCAACATCTGCGAATTTTCTAAAGCCATAAGATTGCCATTGCAGCTATTGTCTGGTTGCATCGCGCCTTCCAGCAACGTAAGCTAAAAGCACTCGGCTGATGTCATCTCGCACCTGACGAAACACTTGCAACTTTTGAGTTTCTGTACCCGTAGCTACGGCAGGATCGGGGAAACTAAAGTGATGACGTTTTGTTGAAGGAGGTAGCACTGGACAACTTTGGTCTGCATGGTCGCAAACCGTAATCACCGTGTCAATCGTTTGCTTGAGATCGAACAGAGAGTTGATGTGTTTACAGGAGTATCCATAAATATCAATTCCAACTTCTTGCATTGCCTTTACAGCGAGAGGATGAACTTCTTTCGCTGGCTCTAATCCTGCACTTTGAGCAACAAATAAGTCATCAGCTAGTTCTTTAAGAAATCCCTCAGCCATTTGGCTGCGGCAAGAATTACCAGTGCAAAGAATCACGAGAAGTGGCTTTTCCATTTTTAAACCAGAAGGTTAACAGTTTCTTAATTTTAGGTTAAGAACCTTGGTAGCTTTCTGTAAGAAGCGTCTAAAGTGAGTAGGATGCTTAATTTTCTGAGCAAAACTAATATAGGCTATTATTTAAGCGACTCGGTAAATCAATTGTATTCTATGTTAGTAGATTTGCAAGTTGTCATCCAGCCCGTTACACAGGAGGAATGCAGGCACCAGTTTCTGGTAGATTTAAATTACAAATTTCTCTTGTAATTACAATAGTGACGATTGCTAGATAGCTTGTTTTCCTAAAGCTAATTGAGGCTGATAACCTTGATTTAGTTATTTTTTTAATTGTCTTGATATGCGAGTACAAGATTATAGTTTTTTCAAAACTCAGCGTCAGACAAACCAGCGTATTTAACTATAAATTGATTAGGGAACTATCGAATTAGAGCAAATAATTATTCTGGTTTGCAGACGGCTACAGTTGAGCCAGAGGTGTGAGTAGTATCCGAACAAGAACTTACGCTAAGGGGCCTACCCATTGAACCTGCTGAACCCGTTACCTCTGTAAGTGCTTCCAACCTTAAGACTATGATGAACAACCATCCTACCCTTTCAGTAAATATTAAGGCATCTGTGGAAGGGCTTCTGGTGGCTTCTCGCATTAGAGACCTACAGTTCCTAGATGACTTTACTGTTATTTAGTTTAGCGCCACTAAGGGTTTTGACCATATCTTCTGCGGGGAACTTGTTGCGGGAATCTCGATTATCGGGCTGCACTTTATCGGTTGTTACATACAAATTTAGGCGAAATGTATATTTGATAAGCGCTTACTCCGATTAATTTGCTAATAATCTATCTTTAGGTTGAGGCAGAGTCTGCAAATGGGATGAAGCTTGCATTCAGGCGCTGGGTTAAAAATTGATTAAAAGATACTTGCTTAACTCAAAGTAGCTAATCCATCTAAGTTTCATATGACTAATGGCTGAAAGTATATTAAGTCAAGCTCAAAACTGGGGCTTTATATATAAATGTGATGAGGAGAATAATTGTCAGATTTTTCCTCAAAATCCTAGAGAACATTGGAAATTGCAGCAAAACGAGAATAAATGGCTATTGATAGTTAATAATGTTGCTCAAGTTATTTGTTGCGAACAACAAGCTCTAAGCTTTCTAGAACGGCGATTCCAGAGTTAACAATTATATTCAGCAAGCAGTGAAAAGCAACTTTAGGTAAGAATCCTTAGCTCTACCAAGAGAAAATCTCAGGTAGCCAGAGTTGTCCGTTCCCATTGGATTGCTGACAAATTTACGAACAATCGCTAGTTGCTAGAATTGTCAAGTTCATCGTCCTCCTCAGTAAGCTTCAGCAAAGCATCTAATGTTTGGTTAAAATCCGCTTCTAAGTGTTTTCTTATAAAATTAAATTCAGGGGCAAAAGGACGGCTAATAACTTGTTCATCAAAAACTTTTAGGAGGCTTTTTATAGCTTGGATTCTAGCTGCCAAGGTTTTTATTGATTCCCATTTCTCTTTAGAAAAGTCATTCATGGCTGTTTGTTGCTGACCAAGCTGGTACGGTTCATTAATTAAAACCAGTAATCAGTTATGAAATTTTTCAGTGAGTTAGCTGGAACTCATACTTCTTGGGGAGCTAACGACGCAAAAAAAGCATTGTATTTTTAATAAGCTTTGAGCATCAGGGAAGTATTAGCAGTCAGTTACCGAGATGAAGTAGACGATTTAATTCGCAAAGGCAAAGATTTAGAGCGAGTCGTGTTAGCAAGAGCAGTGCGATCGCATTTACAAAACCGCGTATTAGTCTACGGCAATAAAACAGTAGTGGGACTTAGGCATTTTCTAGCCCCTTTAGGAGCTGAAAACCTCTCTGAGCAAGGAAAAGAGGTCGATGACCAAAAAATGCCTGAAACCCTTGTGAATACTGGATTTATGCTCTTTCGAGCTGAGAGTCCTTCTCTGTCTAGGTTTGAAGCCATTTTATTATCAGTTTTTGCCTAAGTCCCGGTAGTATTTGAGTAAATGTTGAGCAACCAATAAAAATCACGCACCCAATATGCAAGGGTGCGAATTATCAAAGCGCGATCACAATCAATTGTAAAGCTACTTAGCCAATTTGGATTTGCGCTTCAACACTGAACCAACGCCTAAAATACTAAAAGCTAAAACACTTAAAGCAGATGTAGGTTCAGGAACCCCAACGCGGACATTATCAATGCCGATAAAGGCGGCACCATCATCATCGCTTCCAGACGCAACCAGACGGAGTTCATCGAACTTTACACCTGAAATCGAGAGTGTAGAATGCAGCAGAGAGCTAGTTTCAATAACCCCAAAATCAGCTAGTGCTACTGAGTTACTTTGTACCAGGTTTCCATCTAAAAATGCCTCAAGGGTCAAAAGGTTGTTAGAAGGAGAAAATAGCTGGCTGAAGATATCTAGACTTGCAGAGGATTCTACTTTGCCAGTAGTAATCCGAGTTGAACCAAAGCGTCCAAAGCTGGCTTCGGCTCCTTCAGCATAGCCGCCAAAGGTGAGGTAATTGGAATCTGAGAAGAATTCCCCTAGATAATCTTTCGTAGTACCTTCTATATAAAAAGCAGTCGTCTCCGGGGAAAGACCTGTATCTAAATCAAAGAAAGTAATTTTCTCATTCGTAATCGTTGTTCCCGAAAAGCCTTCCGAGAAGTTATCGAAGCTGATAGTTGCAGCTAGTGTAGGAGAGGCAAATGCTACAGAAGAGACAATTCCAATGGCAGAGAGTCCAGTGTAGAAATGGGACTTGATAGCGCTTTTGTTTTTGAGCATTGTGTATTTCCTCACGTCAGAAAAATTTGGTGAAATGTTGGTATTTGTAATACGCGCTGGATTGAACTAAACACGCATCGCGCCCGGCCGCCCGTTTTCAACAACAAACGAAGCTAGGGTGCTAATAGAAGCATTCGGGTCGAGAATGGTTGAGACTACGCGGAAATCGGTCTGCCAAGCGTTGCGCGTAAGATTGCAACGGACATAACCCCGGTATTGCCCATCGAAGAACTTAGTATGGGGGTTTTCAGGTAATGCTGCTTGAACTGAGGCAATGGCTGCGGTTGGGAAATCAGAGGTGATGGACGTTCCCACAAACTCAGTAGCGACTGTTGGCGAGGATGGGTTTTGGTAGTCAGCCTTCAAGTCGTGTACCCAACTCGAATGAATATCCCCGGTCAGCACGACTGGGTTATTCGGCTTGCGGTCTTTGATGAAGCCAAGGATACGGTTGCGAGAAGCTACGTAGCCATCCCAAGCATCCAAGTTGAAAATTTCAGGCGTTCCGGCAACAAAGTCATATTCCGCCATCATCACCTGCTGCGCGATGACATTCCACCGAGTCTGCGACTTGGACAATCCTTGGAGTAGCCACTGCTCTTGCTCTCGACCCGTCATGGTGGCATCAGCAGCGAAGGCTTCAGCGCAACGGGGTTTAAATCCGTCGCCGCACGGCTGATCGCTGCGGTACTGACGGGTATCCAGCACATTGAACTCGGCTAAATCCCCAAAGGTCAAACGCCGATAAAGCCGCATATCCGCACCTTTTGGTAGGGCAGCAGCACGTAGTGGCATATGCTCGTAGTAAGCTTTGTAGGCGTTGGCTCTACGATTTACAAACGCCTGCGGACTTTGACCGTCTTCGGGTATCAAGTCAGCGTAGTCGTTTTCAACTTCGTGGTCGTCCCAAGTTACAATCCACGGAAACGCCGCATGAGCCGCCTGTAGGTTTGGATCGGTTTTATACAGTGCGTGGCGGTTGCGGTAGTCGCTAAGGCTGACGATTTCCGGACTATTATGTTGACGTGGCCCAATGGGTAGCGGCCCATATTCGTAGATGTAGTCTCCCAGGTGAACAACAAAGTTCAGGTTTTCCTCAGCCAGGTGTTTGTAGGCTGTGTAGTAGCCGTTTTGCCAATCCTGACAGGAGGCGAAGGCAAAGTTTAGCTGGTTGATGGGAGTCCCGAAGGCGGGTGCGGTGCGAGTTCTTCCGATGCGGCTGACTTCGTTACCTGCTTTAAACTGATACCAATACCAACGATCCGGCTGCAACCCACCAACGACGACGCGAATCGAGTGACCGAGTTCGGGGGTAGCGATCGCAGTTCCCCGCAATACCACCTTACTCATGTTCTCGTCGGTGGCAATTTGCCACTGTACGGGTACGTTAACAGATGGCATCCCGCCTCCATTTAACGGATCGGGAGCTAACCGCGTCCACAGCACAACGCTGTCTGGAAGTGGATCGCCGGAAGCTACACCGAGAGTAAACGGGTAGCCGGAAAACCTTGGCTGGGCAACTACTCGACTTGAAAATTGAGTAGCGATCGCTAGACCAGTCAATGCCCCACCGCCAACCAACAAGCCTCGCCGTCTCAACCGACTTGATAACAAACGCTCGAAATCAAAGCCATCCATAGAATACCCTTGCTACTTTTTTTGCTAGAGAAAAAACTGACAAAAACACAGGCTGTTGAGCATCAAAATTGCATAAAGCCATCGACAGTGCTTAAGTAGCAACCAACGTACAGACAAAATTAATCGCGCTACTATTGACAAACACAATGATTCATGCCATATCAATGCCCAACCGCTGAAGTGTGAAACCTAGACGCGCTTTACAACTCCTCGATCCGGTAACTCAAAGGAAGCTGCTGTGGTAATGGGTGTATTGGGGTCAGGGACGGTCGTTCTACCGGGCGCAGACTCCGGCAGCAGTCGGAAATCAGTCCGCCAACGTTCGCGGTTGAGGTCGCAGCGAACGTAACCACGCTGCCGACCGTTGAAATACTTGACCCACGGACTTTCTGGCAGAGCCGCCTCAATGCGATCGCTAGCACCGAAGCCAGAGGTGATGGAAGTACCCACAAATTCAGTACCCACGGTGGCAGAGTTGGGATTATTGAAATCTGCTTTCAGGTCGTTAACCCAGCTAGAGTGGGTGTCACCCGTGAGAACGACGGGATTGGATGGTTTGCGTTGTTGCAGGAAGTTGAGTATCCGGTTGCGGGGAGCCACATAGCCGTCCCAAGCATCGACGTTGAAAACATCCTCCTCACCTGCTGTCCAGTCGTGCTGGGCAAAGACGACCTGCTGGGCAATAACATTCCAGCGCGATCGCGAGCGATCCAAACCCTGGAATAGCCACTGCTCCTGCTTTTGACCTGTCATTGTGGCGTTTGGGTCGAAAGCTTCGGCACAGCGCGGCTTGATTCCGTCGCCACAAGGCTGATCGCTGCGATACTGACGGGTATCCAGTACGTTGAACTCGACTAAATCCCCAAAGCTCAGACGGCGGTACAGCTGCATATCAATCCCCTTAGGCATGGAAGACTGGCGCAGGGGCATATGTTCGTAGTACGCCTTGAAAGCGTTGGCGCGTCGAGCCAGAAATGCTTGCCGTGACTGTTGTTCGGGGTCTTGGGGTATCTCGTCTGCCCAGTTGTTATCTACTTCGTGATCGTCCCAAGTAAAAGTCCACGGAAAGGCAGCGTGAGCGGCTTGTAAATTTGGATCGGTTTTGTAAAGGGCATGGCGGTTGCGGTACTCTTCTAATGTCACCGGCTCCGGCCCATTGTGAGAACGGATTGCCTGGGGATTCCCTGCTCCCTCGTAGATGTAATCACCCAGATGCACAACCAGGTCGAGATCCTCTTCAGCCATGTGTTTATAGGCTGCGAAATAGCCAGCTTCCCAAAGCTGACACGAGGCGAACGCAAAGCGGAATCGATCCACGCGAGAACCGAGAGCTGGAGCCGTGCGAGTCCGTCCTATCTGACTAACTTCCGAACCCGCTTTGAACTGATACCAGTACCATTGGGCAGGTTGGAGTCCACCGATAACCACCCGAATCGAGTGACCGAGTTCTGGAGTAGCGATCGCAGTTCCCCGCAACACCACCTTACTCATGTTCTCGTCGGTGGCAATTTGCCACTGTACGGGTACATTTACAGATGCCATCCCGCCTCCATTTAACGGATCGGGAGCTAACCGCGTCCATAGCACAACGCTGTCTGGAAGCGGATCGCCGGAAGCTACACCAAGGCTGAAAGGATAACCGGAAAATCTCGGCTGGGCTACTACTCGGCTAGAAAATTGAGTGGCGATCGCTAGTCCAGTCAGACCACCCGCGCCAATCATAAATCCTCGCCGTCCCTTTCGGCTTGATAGCAAGCGCTCAAAATCAAAACGATCCATAAACACCCCTCAAAATTGCTAATTATTAATTGGCAAAAATTTGTATGTTGGGTTGAGCGCTTTTCTTTCCCCAACAAATGTGCTGGGTGAGGTTCCTCAACCCAGCCTACTAACTCAAATTCGCTGTCCTTTGTCTTTTCCGCAACAAATATCCCATACCAAAAATTGCCAACAGCGTGAAGCCATTAGTGCTTGGTTCTGGAACAGATTTCGAGTTATCTTGACGCGGATTAAAGCTAGTAGTATCAATTAGTAAAGGATTAGGGAAAGCATTTGCTATGTTTTCCCAACTCACAAACTTAAAGTTACTGCTGACATTCTCAAACTCTTGGTCTTCCTCATTAAAGAACAAGACTTCTGGATCGTTAGAACCATCTTGAGTGACAAACAAACCAAAGGGAAATTTTGACCCTAAAGGCACGTTAATTACAGCAGCACCATCAGATTCTTGGACTGCATCAATATCCCCAAAAGCCCCTACACCAAAGCTACCCAGATAATCGTTACCGGCTGTACGGTTGTAAACAGCAAAGGTATTATCGCCTTGGCTGGAAGCAAGTAGATAACCTTTACCATCGCTACCATAATATATAGTTAAACCCTCAACATCCGCCTCTAAATTGCTACCTTCTGGCTTAACTGCATCGATGAGAACGCCATTGCTGCTGCTGGATGGTTCGGCAGAAAACTTCCAAATTCCCCGATTTTCTTGACCTACGTAGAGATAGCCCAACCCATTATCTGCTACCATACCTTCTACTTGGGCATCTTCTAATTCTCCCCCTTCGGGAATGGGAAGAGTGAGCGATCGCACGCTCTTAGCACTCACTTTACCTGAGCCATTGTCAAATAGTTCTATCTGAGCAACATTACCCGTTTCTCTCTGGGAGACAAAGACGTAGTTTTTGTTAGAAAATGGGCTTACATACGAGGTTAGACCGTAAGCAGTGGTGCTACCGTTCGATGATTCTCCTACTGGGGTGAAGATGGTTCCCAGATCAGGTGCAGCGACGTTTTCTAAAAGGCGAGTTGTCGGATCAATTTTGAAGATGGCGAGGGTGTCGTTGAGTCGGTCGGATGCGATCGCTAAGTCAACTGACTGACCGCCGAGATTGAAGCCATACAACAAATCGACGTTATTGTATCGCACATCGCCGGGTAGTATAGATTGCAACACCTTCCCGTCTAAGTCGTATACTCCCAGTCCCGCATTTTTGAGAGTTCCCAGAACCAAACTCAACGATGGATCGGTTGGGTGCAGCCAAATAGCCGGGTCATCTGCATCACCAGGCGGGTCTACAATCTCGTCTAGGACTTCCGGCGTTTCTACTATTGGACGTACCAAACTTACTGCCGCAGCCGCCCGTGTGTCCGATAATACACACAGAACTGCTAAGCAGCTAGTTATGATAGGCGCGATCGCTCTCTCCCAATTGCCTTTCCCCATTGCTTCTCCTCATCAAGACGCACCCCTCGGCTCAGCAATCTATAGTGTTTTTACTGAGAGTTTTTCAGCTTGAGTAGTAACAATCCGTAAAACTACGGATTGTTATCAACCTAAGCCTACGGTCAAGACATTAGGAGAAGGTTATCTGCTTGTAATGGGAGTAATAAGACGGGTCATCTTCACGAAAACTTCACAATCAAGCCGCCAATCCAGCACAAATATGAAGTTATCGCGATCGCGTCAATTTACTCGACGTATAATTAACAACATTAGCTTCTAAGTAAAGAATGAAGCGTATAGCGAAAAGAACGATCATACTCGCACACAACTTCCGCGTCCTTTGATTCAGATACCGCTGCAATCTAACGGATTTTCTCTTGCCACTCCACCGGGCATAGATGCCAGCATGAGTGAATAGATTTTTGAGAGTTTTCAACGGGTTAGCACTTCCCTTACAACAAACGTGTATCTGAGTTCGCTTGGGATAGTATAGCGATCGCTCCCCATCGATTAGTTCGCTTCGGGTAACGAAGGTGAGAAAATAGTTTTCTAGAATACTACTTCTGATAAGTAAATGAGTCGCCTAGCTGCGAAAACTCTGGTGCTGACAATACCGCTGCCACTGACTCAACACCCGGCGGCGGTATATTTGGACGGACTGGCGGATGGTTCCAGACCGACGATGCAGCACGCACTCGATGCGATCGCATCTCTCTTGACGAACAATCAGTGCGATGCGATGACACTGAATTGGGCAGCGCTGCGCTATCAGAATACTGCGGCTATCCGCACGGCGCTGATGAAACGATACGCCCCGGCGACAGTGAATAAGATGCTGTGTGCGTTGAGAAGAGTGCTCAAAGAGGCGCTGAGATTGGATTTGATGGATGCGACTGATTATGCTCATGCTGTGGATTTTCCGAGCGTCGGGGTCAAAAAAGGACTCAGAGGACGGGCACTGAGTCCTGATGAAATTGCCGCGCTCTTTCAGGTGTGCGTTGATGACGCAACACCCACGGGTGCTAGAGATGCGGCGCTCATCGCTATTTTGAGGGGCGCTGGATTGCGTCGGGCTGAAGCAGTCAAGTTGGACTTGAAAGATTTTAATGCCAGCCGCGGTCAGCTGGAAGTGCGGGATGGGAAGGGCGGGAAAGACCGCACGGTGTATCTGCCCTCAGTAGCGAGCGCTCTCGTGGGAGATTGGCTTGTTGTCAGAGGCTTGTCACCGGGTCCGTTGCTGTGTCCAATTCGCAAGGGCGGACGGGTAGAGCGGCGACGAATGACTCCCCAAGCGGTGTTATTGATTGTGCAAAAACGCGCAGCGGAAGCTCTTGTAGCGTCATTTTCTCCCCACGATTTTAGGAGAACCTTTTGTTCAGACCTCCTCGATGCTGGCACTGATATTGTCACGGTACAGAAACTCGCGGGACATGCTTCACCCGCGACCACTGCCAAGTATGATCGACGCGGCGAAGAGACGAAGCGAAAAGCTGTGGAGCGGTTGGATATTCCTTACATTCGGCGGGGGTGAGAGTGCGATCTCTGTCCGATTCAACACCTGCAAGGCCTGCGGTCTCGTGACTTGCCTCCAAGCAGTTCGGCATTCCCCGCCCGCTTGGAGGCCGCTGGAGCTGCCCGGTCATCGTCTAGTTGCTGAGGTTTTGTCGGAGCTGAGTCTCGCTTGTCTGTTCCTTTCTCGTTCGTTGAGTCGTTGGCTGCTGAGTTGGGTGCAGTTGAGTGTTGTTGGCGGGTGAGCGATCGCGCTTTCACTGGCTTCGTTGCCTCGTGTGGTTTGATTAGGTTTCGCTTCTCAGGTGTTGCATATTTCAGTCCAGTGACCGAAATTCTAGTTTCACGACCTTCAGATACCACCGAAGAGCTGGAACGATGTTTCAGTTGAATCGGTATCCGTGGTATAGAGTGCCTAATATAATCCTATAGTTAGGCACTCCAGTTGATTGACCCGAACCCAACTGATTAGTAGAATGCCTAACATAGCCCTAAGGTTAGGCACTCCGGTCATGTTTATCCGAACTAAAATTATTAAGGGAC
>NZ_JAMPKG010000061.1:0-20760 GCF_039962015.1 Trichocoleus sp. AS-A1
GAATTGAACAACTGTTTGCCACTCTCAAACAAAGTGGCTTGAATCTGGAAGCGACCCAACTCGAATCTGGAGCAGCCATTCAACGTCTATGTGTATTGGCGCTGTCTCCTGCTATGCGCGTGCTTCAGTTGACTCAAGGGCGTGAAGACGTCACTCAATCAGCAACAGTCGTCTTTTGTGATGCCCAGCAGCGTTGCCTGACAGAGCTTGCACCCACTCTCAATGGTCGCACCCCAAAACAACACAACCCTTTTCCTCCCCTAACGTTGGCTTGGGCATCTTGGTTGATTGCTCGTTTAGGCGGTTGGTCTGGCTATCAAAGCCAACGGGTTCCCGGAATTGTCACTCTTTTTCAGGGTCTGCGACAGATTGATTCCCTGTTTCTCGGTTGGTCTTTAGCTTCTTGCCCAGATGTGTATACACGGTAGCCGTTTACGGGGAGGGGCTATCAACTCCCCTATTGCCCGTAAAAATAAAAAACATTTATTCCGATTCCTTCTCCTTTTAGGAGAGGGCTAGGGAGAGGTTTCAATGGGATTATTTGCCCAACCCCAGAAAAATTGTCAGATAATCTCTATCTGCGTGCCAACTGACGGACGCTTGAAGGACTCCCAGGCATTGCCACCGCGTAAGAACAGTTCGATCCAGCGTGTTTCTTCGCCTTGGGCATTTTTCCAACCGCTGCTACCGGGTGCGAAGGCTAATTGTCCGGGTTCAACGGCAAAGCTGCCATCGCTCATTGTCGCTTCTTGCTCGATGTCACCGATCCGCAAACGGATATTCGCGCGATCGCTGCCATTACTGACATCATATTGAATCGTTGTTTTTAAGTTGCCATAGCCGTCAATATAGGCAATTCGATTCGACGGCACATCGGGGATATCCGAAGGCTCAATCTTATCCCCTAGCGCATCTGGTTGTCCCAACGCGATCGCCGCCGCCGCTTGCGGAAACAAGTCACGAGAACGAAACTGCGAACCTTCCGCAGCAACAGCAGCCCAGCTCAATTCTGCTACATCGCGGACAAACGAGAAGGCGTAGCCAGCATTAACTCCGATCACCCGCACACCCGTCGGGAGGCGTGCGAAAGCCAGACGTTCACCGGCATTCCCGACACGCGCCTGTTCATCATCTTCACGGGGCGCAACGTTGTGGTAAATGATAGTTCCCGCCGGAGCTTCATTCAAGCCTAACTGGGCGATACAGAAGCCAGCAGCCAGGGTGGCAAAAGCAGGCACGGGGGTGAGTATTGGCTCAGCATCCGGTAGATAGAACCTGATTCGCTGCACTACTTCCGCAAAGGCAAGATCGCCAAAGCCGTAATCAGCGATGATGTGAACTAACATAAGGTTTCTTTGCTACTTTCGCTCTTTGCAATTCATCGTACCAACGCGCTTTTTTGACTGCTTACCGCTTTAGTATGATTTCAGGGCGATCGCCAGAGCGTATTGATTGCGAATAAACCCGCACCCTTTAATTTATTTCCTATCAATATTTGTTTAACTTCTAAATTCTCTGTGTACCTCTTCTCTATGCGCCCTCTGCGCCTAAAGCGCTAACGCGCATAGCTTCGCTAAGGCGGTTCGTCAAACAATCAAATAAGGGAGATGCTGAACGTAAACAATGCAAGAAGATACCTCATGGCGAAACTTTGAGCGCCTCCTCTCATTCCAGTGGCGTCCTGCAATTTATTCTCTTGCTATCGCGCAGAATGAACTTTTTGTTTCTGGTCACTTTGACGGCACGATTAAAGTAGGTAGTCTGCTAACAGGTCAAGAGATATATAGGGTTAAAAAAGGACACTCAGTATTGGTTTGCTCTGTAGCTATCGACTCAGTAATACAAAGAATTGTAAGTGGTAGTGTAGATCAGACAATCAAAATATGGGATTTAATGACAGGGGAAAAAATTCGTATTATTCAAGGATTTTATTCAGTAACAGCAGTCGCTGTTAATCCCACTGGACAAATTATTATTAGTGGTCATAAAGATGGCACAATCATCCTTTGGGATTTGCTAGAAGGAAAATTAGTTAGCACTTTTAAAAAGCATACAGGTGCTATTAATTCAATCGTTATTAACCCTAATAACAACATTTTTTTAAGTGGGAGTGAAGATGGCAGTATAAAAGTTTGGAATTTCTGGTCAGAACAGGAAATCAAAACTATTAGAGTTCCATCTTATTGTGTTAAATCACTCAGTATTAGCTTAGACATGGAGACTGCCATAAGTGGCGGTGAAGATGGCACTATGATTTCATGGAACTTGAGAACTGGACACTGTAATCATGTTTTTGAAGGACATTCAGATGCCGTGACTACAATTATTATTAGCTGCGATCAAGAAACGGTCATTAGTAGCAGCCTAGACCGTACTGTCAAGCTATGGGATTTGGCAACAGGTGTAGAAATAAGAACCTTACTAGAGAATTCATACGGCGTTCCAACTCTGGCTACTAACCCTAATCACGACATCATAGTCATTGGTAGTAGTGACGGAGCAATTAGCGTTTGGGGGTTCACTGAGTAATATCGCTCCTTGCTCCCACACTACGATTATGGCAGTCAAGGTAGACGAGACGGGCAAGCGATCGCTACTCCCATTTTCTGGCAACTACCTCTCTAACCTGCTTCTGGTGATAGCCAACAATCCTGCCATCAATCTATTAACCATTCTGCTGAGAGCGATCACCCCTGAGTTCCGAGGTTTCAAAGTATAGCACTCGAAGTATAGGTTTAGACACTAAACGAACAGAGGTATCTACTCTCTCTCGAAATTCTTCAATCGTTCTAATGGATTTTCGGAGGTGTTATTGATCTGTGGAAAAGAGGTTAAATTGAAATTCCAAATTCATAACGATTAATGAATAATCCAATGACGATGTTATGCATCTGAATTGTCTTGGAAAAACAAATGGTTTTTCGAGCTAAACGTTTAATCCTTGTTCTTAAATTTAAATGCTTATTCTCTATTTTCTGTGTATCGCGCTTCCCTACTTTGTGCATACGAGCTTCTAAATGACCCTCGTATGCTCCCCAATCATCTGTGTAAAAGCGACTAATATTGAATGGCTCCAGCAATGCTTTTAACTGGAGAAATACCTCGTCCTTACGTCTCCCAAAGACATAAGCTAAAACTTTACCGCTCTAATGGTCAATTGCGTGCCACAACCAGTAGGGATTAGATTTTTTGCTAACATAACTCCACATCTCGTCTAGCTCAGATTCCGACCCTTCAAGCGCCTCAGGCGGCTGAACCAGACAAATATCAACTTTTATCTTCTCTGGATTTAATTGTTTTAATCCCTGAAGATTTACTTGTTGAAGTGTATGTTCTTTTTTTTTAAATTCCCCAATTACTGTACTAGGGCTGACGTGTAAAACCCGTGCTGTATCTCGAATTCCATTGCCATTAAGTGCCATATGTACAATCTGTCGTTTCACTTTTCTAGATTGACCAGGGTAAGTATAGTATAAAATAAACGTCTGCCCATTACAGTCCAACTCTCGACATTTCTATCTCTGCTTACCTTCGGGTGACCTGCCATGTTTCACAATATCTGTGCCATGACAATTAGGACAATGTAGCACTTGTGTAATCATGAGTCTTCAATATCGAGATGATGTTATTCTTCCTCCAATTAGAAACTAGCATATCCACAGCTTGATAACACCTCCAAAATAAGATTGCTATATTCTACTAATAAAGTCAACTTTACCCAGTTATAAAGGCGAATTAATTGAAAAGAATTTATTGGTTTGCAAGTGCCATAATCGTCATTTTATTGATGACTTTTATCCTAGAAAGTAAAGTTTTATTTCTAGGTGCCACGACCCAAGATGAAGCCTTTGGTCATCCCGGCACTTGTCCAACTTGGTCGTCTTCAACCCTCACCTTTCTAGGGACTGCCCAAAACCCGACTTCAAAAGTGTGGTTCACGGGTTTCGATGGCGTTATTAGTCAGGTATTTTATCCTTCGACTGACAAAGCAGCGACGGTAGATTGGCAGTTTTTAGTAGGCGATGCTGCAAAAACTTGGGTTGATGAAGAGAAGCAGGATACTATCAGCCAGGTTAGTTTGAATAATACGCGATCGCTTTCTTGGAAGATTACCAATACGGCGAAAAACGGCAAGTATCAAATCGATAAGACAATTTTCACCGACCCCAATCGCAATACTTTAATTCAGCAGGTAACATTCACCGCACTCAGCGGAACGCTGGATAATTTTAATCTTTATACTTTGTATCATCCAGCTATTGACAATAACGGAAAAGCCACTACAGGTTACAGCACTACTTACAAGAATATTCAAATGCTGATTGCTAAAAATCCCACCAGCAATCAAGCATCGGCATTGGCGAGTTCTCTAGGTTTTAAAAAAGGCATGATGTCTTCTGGATTCGTCGGACGCAGCGACGGCTGGCAAGACCTCAAAGGCGGCGAAGTTGATAATACGATGAACTGGACTTATCAGAAGGCAACCAATGGCAACATTGCACAGATGGTAATGTTCGATCTCAGTCCTTATGCCAACCAGAAATCGGTCACTTTTAACCTGGTACTTGGCTTTGGCAACAGTGACAAAAACGCTGAATCGGAAGCCGCAGGAACCCTAAAAGATAATTTCTCTACGATGCTGTCCGCTTACAACACACAATGGAACAGCTACACCAATCATTTAAATCCCTATGGCGGCACCGCAGATACTCAGTATTATGTTGCGGCAATGGTACTGAAGGCAGCGACTGACAAAGCATCGGGTGCGATGGTTGCAGGTTTGGGGAATCCGTGGGGGAACTCTAACTACTCAATTTGCACTCCATCCGGCATCGAAATGTCAGGCGGCTACCACCTCATTTGGCCTCGTGACTTGTATAAATTTGCCAGCGCCTTACTTGTTGCAGGCGACACGGCTACCCCCAAAAAAGCCCTGGATTGGTTGCTAAGCACTTTGCAACAACCAGATGGACATTTTCTTCAGAATGCCTTTGCGGACGGTACGCCTTACTGGAATGGCATTCAAATGGACGAGACTGCCTTCCCAATTATTTTGGCGTGGAAACTCGATCGTACTGATGCAGACACCTATATCAAACACATCAAGCCAGCTGCTGATTATATTGTGAAAAATGGCCCAGTTACGGGGCAAGAACGTTGGGAAGAAAACGCAGGCTATTCTCCCGGCACCATTGCTGCGGAAATTGCGGGTTTAGTTTGTGCCGCAGATATTGCCAAAGTTAACGGTGACACAACCAGCGAGAAACGCTATTTGGCAACAGCAGACTACTGGCAAGGCATGGTAGAAAACTGGACGTTTACGACTAGCGGTTCGATTGGCAATGGCAAATATTTTGAACGCATTGATGATAATGGAAATCCCAATGACGGACACATTTTACACATTGGCAACGGTGGCGGCGATCGGGATGAACGTTCTATCGTTGACAGTAGCTTTTTAGAATTAGTGCGTCATGGAGTAAAAGCTGCAAATAATCCCTATATTCTCGCCTCCCTTCCGGCGATTGATTCCACCATTAAACAAACAATTCCTGGCAAAGGAGAGGGTTGGTTTCGCTATAATCACGACGGTTATGGTGAAACATCAACGGGTGCAGATTATACAGGTGCGGGAATCGGACGGCTGTGGCCTATTTTCACTGGAGAACGCGGTCATTTTGCGATCGCTAGTGGTAACAAAGCAGACTCTTACCTGGCAACAATGCGTGCCTTTGCCAATCCTTCTTACATGATTTCCGAGCAAGTTTGGGATCTCAATGCACCCTCTGGTTATACTCCCGGAACTCCCACTAAATCAATGACTCCCCTTTCCTGGTCGATGGGAGAATACATCACGTTGCTGGCATCAAATTATACTCATAAAGTAATGGATATGCCGGAGGTTGTCTATCAACGCTATGTCGTCAATTCATCCAAACCGCATCAAGGCAAAACGGTAGATTATCAGGAAGCTGACTCGAAACAAGGGCTAGCTTTAACGATTTATTACAAAGGATTATTGACAAATTCCGAACAAGTCAAACTGCACTGGGGATACGATAATTGGCAGCAAGTTACTGACAACTTGATGATCCAGCGAGAGGATGGCTTCTGGGAGACAACGCTCTCTGTTCCTGCTACGGGAACAACTTTAAATTTTGCTTTCACCGATGGAAATAATTGGGATAACAATGGGGGCAACAACTGGAATGAAACTATCTCGCCTTCTTAAAGCTGAATATGTCTATTGATTGATGTCCCATCCGGTTGTGTTAGCTAGGGTATTTAAAGGATATACAAAAGTTTTATCGATTTGAATGCCCCTTGAATAAAATTGCTTAAAACACCGGATGAAAGACTTAATCCGAAATTTATTATCATTCTCCAGCAACCGGATTAGTAGTTCTGGAGGCCGGGTAACGCAAGATATGCTCTTATTCGACTCCTTATATGCTGCCCAAGAAATTGCTTTTATTCTCGGCGGTGAATGGGATGGTTGTAATGGGGTGGTATTGCCTAAAAAAGACGAATTAGCGGTTAACACGGCGGCTAAATTAGTCGGGGCGCAATGGTGCTATTGTGAAGACAAAAGTGCCATTTTAATCAAATTTGCTGCTGATGATCTGAAGCGGCGTTATGCAGCCGGAGAAAGGTATTTTATCAATGCTAACTTGAGAGGTGCTTGGCTTTGTGAGTGCTTATTGAGCGAAGCTAACCTGAGTTGGGCAAAACTGAATTTAGCGAACTTAAGCAGAGCTAATTTAAGTAAAGCGGAGTTAAGTAAGGCAGATTTGAGTGAAGCGAATTTGAGCGAAGCAAATCTGAGTGCAGCTAACCTAACGAGAACCAATCTAGCGAAGGCTAACTTGCGGCTGGCAGATTTACGAGGGGCAAATTTGAGTAAAGCTTTCTTGAGTGAAGCGAACCTCAGTGAAGCCGATTTAAGGGGAGCAAATTTAGAACTTGCCGACTTAAGAGGCGCAGATTTGAGTGGAACGAACCTGAGTGGGGTCAACTTGAAAGAGGCCAAGGTGATTGAAGCAGATTTGGCAAGAGCAACCCTAGCGAATGATTCAATTTGAGTAGTATGGATACCTTATTAAGTATTGCAATTGGCATTGGTTTGAGTGCGGCTTGTGGTTTTCGGATCTTTGTCCCGCCGCTAGTGATGAGCATGGCAGCACTGTTTGGACATCTGCCACTGGCACCGAATTTTGAGTGGATGGGAACTTATCCGGCGTTGCTGACATTTGCTATAGCGACTTGTGTTGAAATTGCCGCTTATTACATTCCGTGGATAGATAATTTGCTGGATATCGTCTCTACACCAACTGCGATCGCTGTCGGCACTTTCTTAACCGCTGCCATCATTCCCCACGACGATCCTTTAGTTCAGTGGACAATCGCAGTGATTGCGGGTGGAGGTTCGGCGGGTATCGTGCAAGCCTTAACGGGTATGGTTCGCTTTTCTTCAACCGCACTCACCGGAGGATTCGGTAATGGGGTGGTTTCTACCTTGGAAGCAGGTAGTGCGATTATTTTATCCATCCTGGCGATTTGGTTGCCTGTCGTGACTGTCGCCTTGGTAATCAGTTGTGGGATCTTGCTTTGGCGGAAAGGATATCTCAGGCTACCCAATCCCAGAGAGTCTTGAGCAGTGCAAATGGCATAATAATACCCCCTTCCCGGACCGGGAAGGGGGTTACATTTTCTGTATAAAGTTTAGATAGGGCGGAAAATAACAGTTGGACAAGCGGTTAGCGCGGTAGCGTTTCTTAACCATGACTTGGAATCATCAAGTAAACGCCAATGCCTAACTCAGTTCCAACTGTAATGTATTGTAGTACAAATTGAGCGAATTGACAACTCAGTGCTTCTCTATCCTGTCAAGCGTTAACTTGATTAAATGGCTAAAGCAAACAACGAAGCATACACCAGTTGTCCAGACTCTTCGACCAACTGACCCGCAAAGTTTTTCCCTTTACAGGTATGCAGCCGCAGACTCAAGAAGCGTTCTTCTTCTTTGAGCTGAAATCTTTCTGCGGGTGTTTGACTTAGCAAATTGCTGACTTGTAACTGTTTTTCCTGACGGCTTTTGTGCAACTGCTGGCGCAGTTCTTGCAGATTGCTGGCTGCAAAAGGAAGCACGGGTTTGTCGCTTGCTTTTGCGTGCTTTTGGGCATACATTGCTGCCACACCATAGCAGAAGCAAACCAGAGGCATCCAAACTTCCCGGAAGTAAGCCGCCGTGGGAGCAATTTCCACGCCAACTAACTGATTCCGAATCAAGAACAACGCCCCGGTTTGCTGGGGAAGCAATTCAAATCGGCTTTGATATTGCGTCAGAAAGGTGCGTTTTTTACTGAGAATTTGCTCTAAGTGACCGCGTTGAGGTAAATCAAACCGCTGGTTTAGACGCTCAATTTCTTTCCAGAGTTTGCTGTAGTCTTCCTGACCCCGGAGTTTCAATGCTTGAAAGCGCAATTGCAGGGGAAGAATGAAGAACCATTGTTCTCGACCTTCCAAATAACCGCCTTGACCGGATTGCACACAGCAGGCATCTTTAAACATGAGTTTCTGTCCCGCAGCAATAAATGCTGACCGACACAAAGCATGATTTTGGGCTTGGTCTTGGATATAACCCATGTGCAAGGGAACGATTGCCACACCCGTTGATGGGTTATGGAGTTCTACATTTCCATAGCCATGAACTCGACTGAGTTTCAACCCAGACAGGGGACTGGTAAATTGACCCGGACAATCTGGGCTGAAGATAGGGACTACAGTCAAGGCTCCAGACTGTTGAGGAATTCCAAAATGATAAGGAGAGAGATCGACTTTGTCGGGAATTAATAACTCTAATGGCTGGTAGTCCATGTGGCTAACTCCTTTTCTTGGAATGTGAGTTTTTGGCGGAGGAATTCCTGCAAAGAAGCTTCGGTTTGCTTTGCACCTGCGATGGCAAATAGCGAATTTAGTAAGTCTTCAAAATCGTCTTGATGCCAGAATTCTCTTTGGAGGAGATTAGGCGCAGGCCGTCTCAATTCCAAGTCATCCAGCGCCGTAAACTTGCTATGACAGAAGATAATTGGGGTATGAATACCTAATTGCGGCAAGGTGGCGACGACTCTTTCCAAGTCTCCCGGATACATATTTTCATAACCATCAGAGACAATGGCGACTAAATCGGGTGAGTCTTCTAAAGCATCCAGTAAAGCACCTGCCAAGTCGGTGTAACCTTCTGGCATGGGTAATTCGCCAACTCCCCCAAGGGTATGGACTTTGAGGTTCGCGCAGCATTTTTCGAGTACCAATTTCAGGGCGACTGACTGCGCTAGAGAACAGTATTCGCGATCGCCATAACTTCTTGTCGAAGCAGACGCATCCAACACTAAAGCCATTTGACCTGAAAATTTTGGCAGGTTTACCGCAGCTTGTTCGACATAATGCTGCAAAGCTGACATTAATTCCGGCGATTTTCCACCCCGATACAAATGCACCAAGGTTGCGGAAATATCACCGCGATTGGTTGCCGTTACTGTCTTGGGACGCTCTGTTTGTACCTCAAATTGACGATATTGTTGATGAACGAGAGTATATTTAACTTCGCCTTCCGCAGGCATTAAACCTGTTCCCAGAGGAGAATGATACAGAAAAGGTAGAATTGCTTTCACCGATTCTGGATGATGGGCATAACGCAACAGATAGCGGCGCAAATCGCTTTTATCAACCGTTGCATCCGACAGCTTTTTCACAGAACCCCTCGCCACATTCTTCCCCAGCGCGTGTTCAATCGCATCCACAACCGCAGGACGACGGCGCAAAGCCATATCCTCAAATTGGGGATGATTGAGGATGTACTGGAGAATCGCCCTCGCGGTATGTTTGTGATTCGCTCGTACCCGTCGCAGTGCTAAAAAGACGGTCAAAACTTGGTCGGGGTGCAAAATTGCCAACAAGAAATTAATGACGCGATCGCTTGTTTGACGTGCTTCTTTCGACATCCCCACACGAGAGCGTTGCAGCAACTGAAACAAAATCCGCAGGCGCTGCCCCGTTGTAACATGAGTGATGAGAGCTAAAAGCGCATACAATTCTGGATTTTGTTCGTAAGCTTCCCGATGCAGAGATTCATCGCTCCAGCGTGGGGGTTGCCCGTTATAACGTAGGAGAAATGGCTCATTACAAGAGCGCAGATGCACAATAATATTCAAGATGGCTGGTTGAGTTGCATCCATAATTTGACTCCTTGCATTACAAAGCTGGAGCGTATCCCCGCAGATGTTTAGGAACGCTCTGATTACTTTGATGAATTCTCCAGTGGCTTCAAGAACTCGACCACTTGTTTAAACGTACTACAAATATACTACAACAAATTGAGTTGCCACAAGAGGGCAACCAGCGATCGCAAGCATCTCACTTGTGAAAATTTGCAAAGACCTACAACTATCCCCCCGCAGGCAGGGGAAAGGTAAAGAAAAACTTTTTTTCATGGGGAAGTAGAATTTCAAGATTTTGGCTTCCCCGTACCCCCTCTATTCCCTCGCAAGTGGAGGAAGACAAGGAATAAATTTTATTTACGAGAGTTGAGGTGGGGTTCTGAACTACGGTGTATTAATTTCTCAATATGGCTAAAGCAGATTTTAATTTTTACGCAGAATTGAATGATTTCTTGCCACGGAAAAAGAGGGGCGTAACCATTACTCATGTTTTTGAGGAACGAGCCTCAATTAAGGACACAATCGAATCTTTTGGCGTCCCTCATCCGGAAGTGGATTATATCGAAGTCAACGGCAAACCCGTCGATTTTTCCTATATTGTGACGGATAGCGATCGCATCCATGTTTATCCAATTTCTGCGGCGACTGAAAAGACATCTAGCGTCTCTCTCGTTCGTCCTCAACCGCTAAAATTTCCTCGTTTCGTTCTCGATATTAATTTAGGGAAACTAGCAACATCTTTACGAATGTTGGGTTTTGATACCCTGTATCGAAATGACTATGACGATCTAGAGTTAGCCCAAATTTCGGCGTCTGAAGAACGAATTCTCTTGACTCGCGATAAGGGTCTATTGATGCGTAGTTTGGTAACACATGGATATTATGTCAGAGAAACTAATCCAGAGCGACAGGTGGGCGAGATAATGGGACGCTTTGCTCTAATTGAATTCGTCAAACCATTGCAACGATGTTTGCGTTGCAATGGTTTATTAGAACCTGTGGATAAGGAATCGATTCTTGACCAAGTGCCACCCAATATCCAACAATCTATTGATGAATTTAGCCGCTGTCGTGAATGCGATCGTGTTTATTGGAAAGGCACGCATTATGAACAAATGCAGCAATTTATCCAAGGAATAATTTTTTCGAAGCCAGTTGAATCGAATTGAGTATAAAAGCTGGCTTTTTGCGATTCGCATTGATTATTTTAAGGCAAATCTTAACAATTTATTTCATTCTTTAAATAATTATTTTTTGGGTATTTGTGCCTAAAAATATATTTTGAACATACATTATTCTAGACTGCCATACAACAATTAAACTTTTGTATGTGTTAAAATCAATAAACATAATAACTGTTTGATAAATGAGTTGCGCTGACTATTTTTTTCGCCTGATCTCCCGCCGAGATTACAGTGCTTACGAACTTTTAAAGAAAGGACAATTAAAGGGGTTTGAGCCAAACGAAATCTCCGAGGCTATCAATTATTTGCAAGAGAGAGACTATCAATCCGACACGCGCTTAGTCGCCAACTTGATTGCCTACTCTCAAGGCAAATATGGGAAATCTATGGTAAGGCGCAAATGTATGGAAAAAGGGATTTCCTCCGAGGTATTCGAGCAAGTTTGGAACGAACAAATCGAAGCAGAGGGAAGTGAGGAAACAGACGATCTGGATGGTTTAAAAACAAAGATCATGCGAAAGTATAAAATTGATGATTTTCAAATTATCGACCAAAAAACCAAAGCCAAGCTATTAAATTACTTGCAATATAGAGGCTTTAATGCTTTTGAAGTTTTGAAGCAATGGCAGAGACAACAAGTAGAAAATGAGTAACGGAGCGGTTTGGTAATTTGGTATTGCTAGATTATCTTAAAAACTTTTAATTTGCATTTTTTTATCACCTTTAGTTTGTATCTATATGAAAGATATTGTCACCTTGTTTTTTGGGTTGGGTATGGTGTTTAACGCCAGCTTATTTATTCCACAAGCCTTAAGGATTGTTCAAACTAAGAGTTCTAAAAATTTGTCTTTAATTACTTTTCTCGGTTTTAATTTTATTCAGCTTAATGGGGTTCTCTATGGGTATTATCGAAACGATTTGGTTTTAATGTATGGAAACTTAATTAGTTTTATGAGTTGTGCAAGTGTAACAATTTTGGCAATTATATACCGAGGTAAGGAACCTAGGTAAAGAGTAGGGGTGTAGAATTCTACACCCCTACATTCAGGTTCATTTATATTCAGATATGGAGACAAGCAATATTTAGTAGCGGCGCGATAAACCTTGTCTCTACATTTCGGTGTTAGTATCTAGAGAATTTATCCCTTCGCAGCTATGGAAGACTTCGCTGCCAATATATAGGCAACAGCAAGGGGTGTTAATTTCTCTGTAACTGTGGTCATAATAGAGCGGTCTTCCGGCGTCCATACTCTAGGCTGACCAAAGATACAAGGTTGCAGAATTCCCCACAACAAATTATCTTTGCACAGGTGAGCGTGAACTAATGCTCGATGTCCAAATTCTTTTTGTTCAAAAGCTTTGTTAACGACTTCCGGATTCGCTGTCTCTACATCTTCGACAAAGACAGAAGGTTGTGTATGCAGTGCCGCAGCAAAAAGCGGATCTTCTTTTGGCAAAGATTCTGGTTCTTTCTTCCAGTCAGCGTCAAGAATGTTGGGATATTCTTGAGTGCGACGCCAGCAGTAAGGAACTTTACCGATGGAGGTATGGGGATCGCGCAGGTAGAGAAAAACGCGATCGCACTGCAAGACTTCACCCAAAGCTGGCACTAAGGCAGAAAAGACAGCATCGGGTGTACTGTCATGGCTCAAAATTTTATCGAGAACTGGCGGTATTTGGTTGCTCATCAGCTTATTTTCTCAGCCGTCTGTTCGTTTCACTACAAAACTAGCGATTTTCCAAGGCTGGATGCTAGCAATTTTTCCAGGAGCAAACATTTCCGGTGCCTCAATGGGGCGTTCTAACAGATCCACCGGGTGCGCGATCGCTAAATCCAAGTCGCTATTCAACTGCATCTGTGCCTCTTCCCCGTGACACTCATAACAGCGCAAAATCCACTGCTGCGAATTATCTTCTGACTGCTTCAACGCGATTAAAATCAGATTCTCAGTTTGCAAGTCTAACAATTGACCAACGGGGGGTAAGGACGAATTCTGTTCGCCTACCGATGGCAGCAGCATCACTTGGAGCGGTAAATTTAGCTCATAGCCTCGGCGCACAGTATGCGCTGACTGCCAGCTACCTTGATGAGGATAGAGGGCATAGGTGAATTGATGCCAACCTCGGTCTGCTTCTGGATCGGGCCAACTCGAACTTCGTAATAGGGTAAGGCGTAATTGTGAGGGTTGGGCGTCGTAGCCGTATTTACAATCATTGAGCAAACTAACGCCATAGTCATTGTCAGCTAAATCTGCCCAGTGCAAGGCAGGAACTTCCCATTTGGCGGTTTCTGCGGGTGTTTGAGGCTGAGTAGAACGCCCGTTAGCGTCGCGTGTGCTTCGCACAATCGCGCCGCAGGGAATTTCGTAGGTGGCAGAATCCGCCGTCAAGGTAAGCGGAAAAGCGGCTTTTACAAGTACGTGGCGTTCTTGCCAGTCTACAGTCGTAATGATTTTCAGTAGCGGCGAATCTGCTTGCAGCACGTAATCTTGGCAAAATTTCGACTCGCCTAGCTGTCGCACAACGCGCAGACGGGTTTGTACTGTCCCCTGTTCTACCCATTCAATTGACTTTAGCTGGGTGGGAGGTAAGGGGTGTTGGGCATAGTTGGGGTCAATGTTCCAAGCATCCCAATATTGACCGCTATCTTGGAAGGCTTGGAGTTGATTTCCTCCGACTTGAGAGAGGATCTCTCGATGATTAATTTTGTCAAAAACACTGCTTAAATCGCCTGTTTGAGAATCAACGATTACCCGCAGTAAGTCATTTTCTACGATGCAATTTTTTCCCCTATATCTGATATTATCTGGATTAGTCGCATTAGAATCCGGAAAGCTAGTGCTAGGATGCCCGTATTGTTGCCTTTTTGAGGGTAATTCGGCTTGAGGATCTAGGTTTTGAGGACATAGCCAGAAGAGGCGATAACCCACCGATGGGGTATTTTCGGCAAGAAATAACAGCGTCGTGCCTTCAGAAAGCTGGGATGGTAGTAGTTTCCCTTCTAAGTCGTAAATTTGCCAGTGATGTGCAGATGCCGGTAAGGGGACGGTAACGACTTCCGAGCGTTGCCAGTTCAGGGAGTTGAAGACGATAACTGGGAGGGCGTCTGGTTGCGGCGGTGGGGGAAGGGCAATAGAAGTTGCGATCGCCCTTAACGCTTGCTGTACTATTTCCGCACCCACCTGTTCTACCTCTTGCCAAGCCTGATTCGCATCTACAAAGACTTGGGGAATGGAGGAACCGGGTAGAATATCGTGAAACTGATTAAATAGCACCTTTTTCCAGGCAGATTCTAGCTCTTGCTGGGGATAAGACGCACCTGTGCTGATACTAGCCAAGGAAGCGAAAAGTTCTGCTTGGTAGAGTAAGCCTTCACTGCGACGTTGAAAGCGCTTTTGATCGGCGTGGGTGGTGTAGCAACCCCGATGGAATTCTAGATAGAGTTCATCGTCCCAAACGGGGAAGAGTGTTGAGTTGGGATGCTGAGTGCTAATCTGCTGCAAATAGCTCTCAGATGTGGTGAATTCTAGACGAGGGAAGAAGGGGGATTTTTCCCAGCGCGCTTGCACTTCCAACATATCGCGGGTAGGGCCACCCCCGTGATCGCCCACACCTGGAAGCCAGAGAGATTCTTTTAAACTGGTTTGGATTTCCCAATCACAGGCATAAGATGCCATTTTAATCGGGTCAATGCCTTCACCAATTGGAGCAGACATGAGGCTGAAGATTTGGGAACCATCAAGCGATCGCCACCAAAATACTTCATAGGGAAACTTGGTGGTATCGTTCCAGCGCAATTTTTGGGTGACAAAATATTCAATCCCAGCCGATTTCAGAAATTGGGGCAGCGTGGCACAGAAGCCAAAACTATCTGGCAACCAGGCGACTGTACTTAATTGCCCAAATTTTTCTAAGACGTAACGCTGACCATAGAGCAACTGGCGGACAATCGATTCGCCATTAATAATATTTAGTTCCGGTTCCACCCACATTCCGCCGACAACTTCCCAGCGTCCAGCCGCAACTTGTTGTTGAATGGCGGCAAATAAATCCGGGCGATGTTGCTCAATCCAAGCGTAAAGTGCGGGTGTAGAATGGCAGAAAGTCAGGTTGGGAAATTCTTGCAGGAGTTTGAGAACCGATTCAAAAGTGCGTTGAGCAGCTTCCCAGGTGTCGCTGACAGGCCATAGCCAAGCCAAGTCTAAGTGAGCATGACCGAGCAAACAGATTTTAGATTTTAGATTTTGGATTTTAGATTCTGTTGACCCTAGTGTGTCGAGCAGGTTTTGACGGAGGGTGGAAAGCGATCGCTCAAACTTTTGTTCATCAGGCAGCGCTGTCCAGTCAATCTCAGCCACAGCAGCTGCCAAGATATCCAGTTTTTCCGGTTCAAAGGTTTTTAAATACCGTTGCAAGACGGCTAACTCGTCAGCGATAAAACCGGGTTCAATCCGATCGTCGGTGGTAAATTCGTATATACAGCGCGATCGCACTAATGCTCCATCATCATGTCCGGGACTGACCAGGCGCAAGGCAACGGTAATCTTTTCACCCGGCGTAACAGACGGACTCAGCAGTACCCTTGTTGAGCAATCAAATAAGTCTCCCGCTTGCACTTTGACGCCATTTACAAAAATTTGCGCGTCTTCTGCCCACCAAGTTAACACCAGCCGCAACGCCAACCCCGATAAAGGATACAGGTGTAAATCTTGGGGAATAATCAATTTTTGACTAAGCCATAACACCTTTTGCCCCGCTTCCCAAGCAATATGTCCCCTCGCATTCAACTCCACAGATAACCAATCATTCCCGAAATCAGATTGGCGGACGGTATCTGCTGTCAGGTCTGCGGCACAGTAGCGCCAGCCAGTCTGAACGTTAACCTGAGTCATCGCAGAGAGTTTTTCAATCGCTTCGCTCAGGAGGCTGGATGAGGGCGTTACAAAAGGTGTCTTGGAATCGGTCATCTTTTCGATAAAATCAGGGCATCTACTATTTTTAGCAATTAGCAATTAACATTTAGCATTTAGCAAAATGTCCTCCCCTCCCAATGGTCGGTATAAAAGCAAATTATTTAATTTCCTCTCCCGAAAATCTCGCCAGTTGAAGGATGAGAGCGATCGCGCTGTGCGAAATCTGAAAGTCGCAGCGGTTTGGGGAGCGCAAATCCTCCTCTATCCGGTGTATCTGCTGGCTCAAACTTCCCAATTAGCGGGGCGTCAATTACAACAAGCGACGCAAGAAAAATTCCCACAATTACATTCTGGTAAAAAAGACCGAACAAAACGTCCTAACTCGCCGCCAACGCCGCCACCGACAGACGCGCCAATTCAGGAAGTGCTACGAGCGATCGCGGGTCAGGAAGAATCAGAATTCGCTTTAAATCCATCAGCAAATTCTGTTGCTACTTCTAGTAACAAAGCAGGAATTTTCAGTCAAGTTGCAGATGCGATTAATCGTGTCTCTACGACATATTTTGGATTCCAATTTTTCGATCGTAGCGCTGCCAGCGGATCGAGTCATTCAATCTCCTCAAATTTAACCCTTCCCCCGCTCAATCTCCCGGAAACTGTTGTCGTGCAAACGCTACAGCCCAAAGCGGCGGCGGGAACCAGCAACGGACAATCCTTAGCGGCGGCATTACGCAATCAAATTGTCGTTCGGGGAGTTGCGACACAACTCGCTACCCGTTCCGTGGTACTCGTCACCGCCGACAATCAAATTTTAGATATTCTTACCCCTGAACAACAGCAAAAATTACAACAGCGAATTCGTTGGGAATTGGCAAACTACTGGCGTCAGTGGCGGTTAGTGCAAGCGTCGGCGAAAGGAATTGCAGCACAACTTCGCCCTCCTGTCAATCAGCGCCATCTGTTACCACCCGTGCGTCTGTTCTGGGGAGTCATCGCTTGGGTGCAAAAAGGGCCAGTCGCGATCGCTGCCAATCTCTTCCAAGAATCAACGCTGGTGCGGTGGCAAGAAACAACACAAGAGGAAATTGGAACGCGATTGAGCGCCTCTAGAGAGGAAATCGGAAGTGTTCCACCCTTCGGAAACAGCAAAGCCCTTCATCCTTCTTCCTCCTTACTGCTTCAGCCATTAATCTTCCTCGATCGGACGATGGTTGCAATCGAAGTCCGGCAAAAAGACTTTTTGGCAAAGCTGACACCCCATGCTGGGGAAATAGAGGCAAATGAGCGATCACCTTTACAACGGATACAAGCTGTATTCAGCCAACCAATGCGACAACCGGCGTCTCCCGATGTTACAGACGCCCAACCAGATAATATTCAAGCGCTGATTCAGGCAGCAATTGACTACTTTTTTGGCAGGCGCAATGGGAAATTACCCTGGGAATCCACCCCAGAACTCGATTCTGATTCCCACAGCCAAACGCATCAGATATCAGGTGGTGCTTCTGCCTCCTTAGCCTCTGGTCAAAGGAAGAATCCAGAATTACCCGCAACAGGTGTTGCAGATCCCTGGCTGACAATGAATGATTTATTCGGGAACCCAGATGCACCCACCAGCAAGCAGCCAGCCCCAACCGCCCCCCATCGACCTTTACCAAGAGTGGCAGGCAAAGCGCAACCGTCAGCTCATCTGCCGGGAAAGAAGAGCAGGACTGCCCTCCCCGGAGTCAGTCAGCCGGATCTGCCTGCTGAGGATTCTCTCTGGAAGTCGATTAAGCTTCGCCTGAGTTTCAAACAAACGCTTTTGACGCCCCGCAAACCCGCTGCGCCTGAGCCAATGGCGGCGCGTCCAACACCAACTCCTTCTACAACCAAAAAATCTCGCAAAAAAGACGGCAAAATTACCAAAGCGCCTACTTTCCAGACGCCAAGAGTGGAAGCCGAAAGGGCGCTTTCAAATCTATCGCCAGCGATCGCTCGAAGCAACCGGACAAGCTTTGCCACCCATTCGCCAGACTGGATTGAGGCTGAGGTGACTCCAGCCGGATACGTCAAACACCCCCTAGAGTATTTGCTGGAATGGCTGGATAAGGCGATGCTATGGCTGGAGAATTTCTTCGTGAAAGTCTGGCGTTGGGTGAAGAAATTCTGAGGGTTATAGAAGCGGAGTCTCTCCGTCCCTACTCTCTTTTGTACTCTTCTCCTACGGTCTAAATTGGCACATTAGATGCTTCGCAATTTTCAGAAGCAAGTGCCAAATTATTTTGGATGGTCGCCCATTCGTGGGGACTCGCTTCGCGGGTGTAGATTTCCAATGCTTGCTTGTAACACGCGATCGCTCGTTCTAGATTATCAGCGCGATCGCCCCGTATTCGGTCGCGGTAAGCATTTCCGAGATTATTTTGCGTCATTGCCCAATCTTGGGGAAAGGCTTTGCGGGTATAGATTTGCAATGCTTGCTTGTAACACGCGATCGCTCGTTCTAGATGATCGGCACGTACTGCCAATCTATCTTCGTCAGCCAAATCATCCTGTATCCGATTGCGGTAAGCATTGCCCAGATTATTTTGCGTCGTCGCCCACTCGTTGGGACTGGCTTCGCGGGTAAAAACTGTAACCACGATCTCGTAGCCGGTGATGGCAATTTCTAAGTTTTTCTCCTTGTCTCCTAGGGGAAATTGCGCCATCAGGTTGCTGAATCCGCCGATTGTCGCCCCAATAAATTTTGCTTCTTGGGGTTCAACTTGCGGCAGAATTATCATTGCCCAATCGTGCAGTATCTCAGCCAGTTTCTCATTCAGTTGATCGAGATTTGCTTGTAACAGCGGATACACTACTTTGCGATCGCCATTGCTATCTGCGGTTGCTTGCAATACCTCCGTTAAGAATTGCAGAGGCGATTCGGGAATCCTCTTAACGACAGTGGGTGTCGATGATGAGTTACCCATTTCTGTAACCATCGGCGCTGCTACATTCCGCAACCACTCCGCCGCGTCTCCATCGCCCCGTTCTGCCAGCATTGCGGCTACGGCTTCCATTGTCTGCACTAACCCGGCATCAATGAGCGCTTGATTCGTCTGCAAAATCTCCATTTCCTCGCCACTAGAGGAACTGAGTAGCACTTGGATCAGATTGAGATAGGCTTCGAGACGTTCTTCTCTCATAGGGCGATTCATCTATCAATAGATGGATTTATTGTTGCTTAATTCCCCTCTACACTGCCACCTAAAAATCGGTTTTTTTTGGGTGCAAACGCCAAAAATTCAGAAAAATACGAACTATAGCTTGAATTTTTAGGCTTTAGAAATCTCCTGCTATGTCAGCAAATTTATATAGAGCGGTTCGCACTTGCAATATAGGAACCTCACCCCCAGCCCCTCTCCGTAAACGGCTACCGTGTATACACATCTGGGCAAGAAGCTAAAGACCAACCGAGAAACAGGGAATCAATCTGTCGCAGACCCTGAAAAAGAGTGACAATTCCGGGAACCCGTTGGCTTTGATAGCCAGACCAACCGCCTAAACGAGCAATCAACCAAGATGCCCAAGCCAACGTTAGGGGAGGAAAAGGGTTGTGTTGTTTTGGGGTGCGACCATTGAGAGTGGGTGCAAGCTCTGTCAGGCAACGCTGCTGGGCATCACAAAAGACGACTGTTGCTGATTGAGTGACGTCTTCACGCCCTTGAGTCAACTCAGGACTTACGCAGACACACTAGATATAGTGGTAGAGGAGATAAGGCTCCCGAACCGGAACAAGACAAACAATTGTGCTAATCTCAAGTCGAGGTAAAAATTGAACGTCAGGTGTCATTTACAAAGCTAGACTACTGCCAATACTTGCTCAGCTCTCAGACGAATTACACTCTGACGAATTTAGCTGAGCATCTACAAGTTTTTAGTCACGATACAATCAATCGATATTTGAGAGGAAAAAAACTAACTCCTCGTTTCCTGTGGGATAACGTCGAACATCTTATTCAAGTAGATGAAAATGGCTCGATAATTTTTGATGATACGGTCATTGATAAAAATTTCTCGAATTGTATTGAGCTTGTCCGCCGACAGTACAGTGGTGCAGGGCATCGTGTCATTCGTGGTATTGGTCTAATTAGTTGTGTTTATGCGAACGGGAGGACAGGACAGTTCTGGGTAATTGACTACCCTTGTTTATGACCCAGATGGGGATGGGAAGACTAAGCTAGACCATGTGGCAGATATGTTACGCAATCTGGTGTACAGCAAGCAGCTACCGTTTGCCAAAGTACTGATGGATAGTTGGTATGCCGCTCAGAAGCTGATGGCTTTAATCGAACAATTAGGTAAAATTTATTACTGTCCTTTGAAACGAAATCGCTTGGTAGATGATAGTGGAGGAGTAGAGAAATATAAGCAGATTGAACAACTAACTTGGTCGAGGCAAGAACAACAGCAAGGGAAGCTAAT
>NZ_JAMPKG010000062.1:0-20185 GCF_039962015.1 Trichocoleus sp. AS-A1
TGGTCTTGGCTCAAAAGTCGAATTTGCAAGCAACTCGACCAATTTGATTGTCTACGTGATGCGATGGAGTATGTCTTGCACCTGGCGTCCTAACCCTATTGGCGGTTGCTATAACCCAGCGACTGTTATACCCGTTGCTGTTTCAAGAAGCTCACCCGGCGGAAACACCGGGGGCTTTCCCCCTCTCGCTGCGGCAACGAGGACTCGTGTGGGCAATATCGGCTGGGGTATGCCCGATCGCTTCGCTATTACTTTTAAGCTTGACTTATCGTTCATCCGCCACGCCCGACCCCTGGTTTACCATATCCGTCGGGGTGTTGGGTATGGTCTTCGGGTTTAGCAGTGCTTGGATGGTCGGTCAATTAGTCGTTGAACCCGTAGAAATGCTACAGCAAGCGGCTCGCGCTGTGGCAGCCGGGAACCTTAACATTCACATCAAATTGCTGCGAGCTGACGAATTTGGCCCCTTAATTGATGATTTTAACGACATGATTGAGGAGTTGCGAGACAAACAACGCTTGCAAGAAACCTTTGGTCGTCATGTCGGTCAAACAGCCGCTCAACAGATTCTCCAGCGCGATCCCAGCTTAGGCGGGGTCGAGCAGGAATTAACAATTGTGTTTGCTGACATCCGCAACTTTACAGCCCGATGCGCGGTTTCTTCTCCTCAGCAAGTCGTGACCATGCTGAACTTGTTCCTGACTGAAATGGTAAGAATTGTTGAGCAGGAACATGGGGGGATGGTAAACAAATTCTTAGGGGATGGATTTATGGCGCTGTTTGGCGTCGGAGATGACCCACACAATCATGCTGCCAAGGCTGTTGCAGCGGCTCAAAAAATGCTCCTCAGCCTGCAATTTATTAATAGCGACTTAGCGAAACAGGGACAAGCTCCTTTAGCAATGGGAATTGGCATTCATACGGGATCTGTGGTGTTAGGCAGTATCGGCTCACCCCAGCGATTGGAGTACACTGCGATCGGAGATCCGGTGAACGTCGCCTCGCGGATCGAATCTTTGACCAAAGAACTTGGAACACCGTTGCTGCTGAGTGCGGCGACTCATAAGCAATTACCCTCGACGATTTCGACTCAAGAATTGCCTCCCCAGCAGGTAAAGGGGCAACCCCACCCGATTATTGTGTATTGCCTAAAGGAATAGTCGGTATTCATGGCGGCAATTCTCATTTGGGTGCAGTACGGTTGAACCCCACCCCTGCCCCTCCCCGTAAACGAGGAGGAATTCAATATCCCCTCTCCGTCAAGGTCAAGGGGCTGGGGGTGAGGTTCCGAAATTTCTCGCCCTGGTGCGCTCTGTTGGGTAACGGCACCGGAAAAAACTACGATTTTACAAGGGTTTCAGGAGTTGGGTCTGTGAATTAGACATCCACGCTTTAGCTGTTTAATCGGCTGGTTCGTGGTACGGTTTTAGATCCGTTGATGTCTCAAGAGTTTTATACTCCTCCAAATGCATCCACCCAGCCTAAACCCCAAACACTTTCAGGAATTAGCCTTAGACAGCGGTATTGACCGCGATCTGGCTTTGCTCAACTTCATCTCATTGGAAGGAGACGCCTTTTATGAGTATTTGTTGATCTCCAATCGCATTCCCCGGACGAATACTGGGATGGTGAGCAGTTGGTGGCTGCATCGCTATGCTCATGGGGCGAAAGGAGGCTGGTGGTGTTCGGGACTCGATCCCCTTAACGATTGGCGGTTGATGGAGTGGGGGTGTTATAAGCCGAACCATCCCAGACCAGATAAAAAGGGTAAACTCATCAAGTACGAGCATCCGCCCTGCACGCCGACACGGATTTTTTGTCTGAGAGTGCCGCTTCATATCTGGCAGCAGACGGCATCGCGCTACGGCGTCCCCATGCCAGAGAAGATTGCGATCGCTCAAAACGGAGAAGCGCTGGGATTTTGGCAGTGGGTGCTAGAGATGAAAATCCCGACGATCCTTTGCGAGGGAGCCAAAAAAGCAGCGGCTTTGTTAACCCAAGGATATGCTGCGATCGCTTTACCGGGCATTACTAGCGGCTACCGCGTCACCAAAGACTTTCAAGGCAATGTTCTTAGCCGACAATTAATTCCAGACCTTCTGGCGTTCACGCGACTCAAACGCACTTTTTTTATCTGCTTTGACTACGAAACTCAACCCAAGACTATCAAAGCAGTCAATCAAGCGCAAACTCAACTGGGCGAACTGTTAGAGGAACAAAAGTGCCCGGTCAAAATTATCCGGCTTCCCGGATTACAAAAAGGCGTTGATGATTTTATAGTCGCCCAAGGCGCTGCCGCCTTCCAGACAGTCTATGAAGCCAGCCTCAACTTAGAAACTGACCTTGCTAAAAGCAAACCCCACACCGAGTTAACCTATTCCCCCGCACTCACCCTCAACCGGCGCTACCTGGAAAAATTGCCTTTTCCCACCTCTGGATTAGTCGGAATCAAGTCTGCGAAAGGAACCGGGAAAACCACTGCGCTGGTATCGCTGATTCAACAAGCGAAAAATAGAGGCGATCGCGTCCTGCTACTCACCCATAGAATCCAACTAGGGCAGTTCTTGTGCGAAAAAATTGGAGTGAACTGGATTAATCACCGCACACTCGAAAAACGGGATAAAAACCCGGATAACTTATTACCCATTGCCCCATCTTTAGGACTCTGTATTGATTCCATTTGGAAGCTGAACCCAGAACATTGGCAAGGCGCGATCGTGATTCTGGATGAAGTTGAGCAATCCTTATGGCATCTCCTCAACAGCGACACTTGTAAAGACAAGCGAATCAAGATATTAAGAGTCTTCCAGCAGCTAATCTCCACCGTGCTGAAAACTGGCGGTTTGGTTATCGCCCAAGATGCTGACTTATCAGACCTTTCCCTAGACTACCTGAAGGGACTCGCAGGAATTAAAATTGAGCCGTGGGTTGTATTAAATGAGTGGAAGCCTGATGGCTGGGATGTCACCTTTCACAACACCCCAAACCCAACCCTGCTAATACAACAGTTGGAACTCGATCTGATAGCCGGGCGGAAGTGTTATGTCACAACCGATAGTCGTTCCGGTCGTTACAGTTCAGAAACCATCGATCGCTACATCAAACAACGTCTAGAACAGTTCCTTCGACAATACCCCAAGACCTTAGTAGTTAGTTCCCAAACAACCAGCACTCCCGGTCATGAGGCGGTCAATTTTGTTGAAGCTATCAATCAAAAAGCCTTAGACTATGACGCGGTTTTTGTGACTCCTAGCCTAGGTACGGGAGTCAGCATTGACGTGGAACATTTCGACCGGGTTTATGGAATTTTTCAAGGCGTAATCCCAGACTCGGAAGCACGACAAGCATTAGCCAGAGTTCGTCAGAGCGTGCCGCGAATTGTTTGGTGTGCCAAACGAGGCATTGGCATGATTGGCAGTGGTAGTAAGAATTATCGGGTACTGTCTCACTGGTACCAGGAAAATCAGAAAGAAAACCTAGCTTTGATGAGTCCGCTTCATCCAGTTGATGTTGATTTGCCTTTAGTTTATGACTTAATTCACCTCAGAAGTTGGGCAAAATTTGCAGCCAGAGTAAATGCTTCGATTACTCTGTACCGTCAATCGATGTTAGAAGGATTAATCGCTGAAGGACATCAGGTAAATGTCATGAGCGATGCTCCCCCTCACGAGCGTCTCAGAGAGCTACGGATGGCGCTTTTAGCAGCAGCTCCTCGCGATTGGGAAACTTCTAAGAAGCTGGTTCGAGAAATTGTTAAAATTCAACAAGAATTTGAAGTGCGCCGCAAAAAGACTAAATCTATCAAGCATCAAATTGTCAAAATTCGGAATCAAATTGAATTACAAGCAGCGAGTGCAGTTGCGAATTCTCCAGACATTGAGCGCAGAGAATATGAGCGTCTGTTAACCAAGCGTTCTTTGACAGATGAGGAGCGAAATCAAGTGCAGAAATACATCTTGAAACAGCGCTATGGGGTAGAAGTGACTCCTCAATTAAAGTTACGGGACGATCGGGGATATTATTCACAGTTGTTGGTTCACTACTATTTGACTCACGAAAGCGAGTATTTTCAACTACAAGATCAACAAGAATGGCATCAGCAGTTGGAAAGAGGCGAGGGTAAAGTTTTCCTGCCAGATTTGAACACTTACACTTTGAAAATAGAGGCACTTAGAGCATTAGGAGTGCTGCAATTTATCCATCCGGAGCGTGAATTTAAAGAAACTGATTTAGACTTAGTTGAACTCAAAGCGACTGCACTCCGGTGTAGCAAACACATTAAACGTGCTATCGGAATCAGCATTCCGATGGAAACCGAAAAAGAGCGACTAAGTTGCATAAAAGTGCTTAGCAAGGTTTTGAATTTACTCGGCTTAAAGCTAAGGTCATTTAAAAGAAAAGAAAATGGATATAAAAATCCATTAAAAGTTTATAAAATTGACTCAAAAACTCTTGATGATGGCAGGAACGAAATCTTTGAAGCGTGGCGTTACAGGGAAGGCTTGATAGAGGAGAGTGTTTCCAACCAGAGAGTTTTCACCCTGAAATCTGAAAGATGTACTACCCCATACAAACCAGCGCTATTTCATTCCCAGCGATAAACGGATGAACGGGGAGCAACACCGATGCAACAACCAGCAATTTTAAGAGTTTTTGTATTTAAAGTTACAAATTTAGTTCATACAGAATTCAGCCTTAAGTGCAAGTAAGACATTCTATAGGGATGAAGCTGTAAGTTAAAGGCTGCCCTTAAATGTAAAACAGGGAACAAACGACGGGGAATATTACCTGTAGGGAATTCCAACCACTAGACACAGCGATCGCAATCGGGTCAATAGCCAAACCCGGCTTTAGCTGAGCAAGCTCCCTAAGCAGTCTTTCTTTACGCTGCTAGGTGCTTAGGCTTACTTAGGCTAAGGCAGGGATGAGTGCGATTGTTTCACAAAGCCGTTTGCGCGATCGCATTTACATACATCTAACCAGAATTTAGAAATAGGCACGTATGACAATAAGCATAATCGTTCATGGTGGAGCAAAAACCATTACAGAGGGCAAGGTTGAAGCGAACCATGCAGGCTGCTTGGCAGCTGTAGAAGCAGGTTGGACAGTGCTTCGCAGTGGGGGCAGTGCTGGAGAAGCCGTAGAAGCAGCCATCCGGGTTCTCGAAGCCGACCAGACATTTAACGCCGGATTTGGTGCGACTCTCAACAGTGAAGGTGAGGTAGAGCTAGACGCGGCGATGATGGAGGGCGATCGATTGGGTTGGGGAGCGGTAGCAGCAGTTCAAGGAGTGCGTCATCCAATCTCGGTGGCACACAAGATTATGGATGAAAAAGCCCGGTTCCTAGTAGCGCGGAGCGGCGAACGCTTCGCTGCCGAACATGAGATGGAGATGTGTGCAAAAGAAGACCTGATCAGTGAGGAGCAGCGACAGGAGTGGGAAGAGGAGCAAGAAGTTATCGATCGCCCCAACACCGTCGGTTGTGTGGCTCTAGATGCTAACGGCACCATAGTTGCCGGAACCTCCACTGGGGGCACTACAGGTCAACCACAAGGTCGCGTTGGCGACACAGCCCTGGTTGGTTGCGGCTTATACGCTGATAACCACTTGGGCGGTTGCTCAACGACGGGTGATGGCGAGTCAATTATCCCAGTGGTTCTTGCCAAGACAGCGATTGATTTTTTGGCTGGAGACACCCATCCAGAGGAAGCAGCACAGAAGGCGATTGACACTCTTGTCTCTAAGGTTGAAGGAGAGGCTGGCTGCATCCTGATAGACCGTCAGGGACGTATTGGGTGGTCGTACAACTCGTCTGACATGGCGGTAGCTTATATGACCGCAGAAATGGACAAACCAGTGGCGTTTATCAAGAAAGAAGAAGAAAACAACTCAAAAGTAGCATCCTTTGAGCCACATACAGAACAGATGCAGACGACTCACTCACCAGCCGCATAATCGAGTTGGCTACCCATTTAAGACGGGATGGAACCCCACCCCAACCTTTGTGAGATGCTAGCAGTTCAGATACCCGACTTCTTGGAGAAGTCGGGTATCTCGTATTCAGTTCAGCTCAGATTGAGGCGGTGATGCAAGTAGCTAGAAAAGCTCAAATTGCTGAATGATAACAATTCATTCATTCTCTAAGCAAAAGTTGTGTGGGCATTTTATCAGCTTTGCTTATCTTCCCATTTCTCCTGAAGTGAATACTCCCTAGGAAGATGATAGAAAAATTGGTTTATTGAGACAATACTGATTGTTTGCTGTGCAGCCTGCTTTTGCTTCATAGGGGTAATTTTTTATGAACTCAACATACGACTTTCAATACTTTCAGGGGAATTCTCTTTCCGATCTGTTTGCTCAAGACATCACAGATGGGCGGTATGCATTTATCCTAAATTACCCGGCGACTGCGACTTGGGCTGCTTACCCTAACAATAAAAAATACTATATTCAAGACGGTAGTAGTGAAGCCACCAAAACTTCCTTCGATAAAATTTGCCAGAAGGAACCTTGGAAAAATCTAGCGGTGTTAGGCGATCTCCTTCCAGGAGTTATCATCAGTTCGCCAGAAGACGCGCTGATTAACTATTGGCGGGAACATTTTGGTTTCAGCTACAAAAACATAGAGAGGATAGACTGCTCAACTTATCTGGATGAACTCAGCCAGATAGATACTCCGGAAGAATCTCAAAGCGATCGCTTTGACAAACTCATCACTCTATTTCCCTTCGATCATCTCAAACCAGAAAAACACGCTGTTCATCCGGATACTCACTACCGCTTGCTTAGCAAAGTAGCGCTAGCCGATCTGGGGATACAATGTCCAAAATATAAAACCTACAATCTGCACCAAATTAGCCTGGAAGACATTCAGCTACCACAATTCCCATACTTGATCAAAACCTCCCACGGACTCTCAGGCGAAGGTACTTATATTATCAAAAGCGCCAGCGAGTTAAACTACTGCTTGCACGAATTAAGGAAATACCTAGAGATTAAGTTCGTGGATACGATTATTGTTTCGGAATTTGTCAAGAATGAAGTGCAGAACTACTGCGTGCAGTTCTATGTCAGCAAGACAGGAGAGATTACGCTGATTGGCACTACAACCCAACTTGTCACTCCAGAAGGCAATTATTTAGGAGGACTCATTCACTACCGAGAAACCGACATGAGCAAGTTCTTTGAGATGATTGCTGCGGTTGGTAAGTATGCTCATCAACAGGGGTATTTCGGCGTGATTGGCTTTGATGTATTGGAAGATAAAGACGGACAACTCTATGCAATCGATGCCAATTTTCGAGTGAATGGATCGACTCCACTCTGCTTACAGCGTCATACTTTGCTGGGACTGAGAAAAGAAGTCGCTAAGTATTCTAGCGATTATCGGATGGATGGGACATTAGAGTCCATTCTTGCCACGTTGAAACCAGAATTGGAGCGTAAAGATTTTACGATATTGTCAGCTTTGGAGAAGGTTAAATACGGGAAAATCTACACCGAAATTTACGGAATTGTTGCTGGAGAAACGACCGAAGAAATGCAACAGATCGAGCAGAGTTTACAACATAAAGGATTACACATACTCAGTTAGAGGTTACTGGAGAGCTGATTTAAATACCGGGTATTAACTGTTGAATCTTTGTCAATAGTTATACTCTATGTATTCAGAACCCCGGCTTCTTAGAGAAGTCGGGGTTCTGACGTTCACGAATCAGTAGGACTGCTTCATATATAAGGGCTGCCTAGTAGCAATAATGACTGTTCTCAATACTGACTCGCTCAAACTTCTACGTTTCAGCTTCATTTTTATTCGATTTTGCTGATTGCAATACTATCCAACCAGCACTAGCGATTAAGGCACTAATCACTAAAAAGCCAATATCATAAGCTAACGTATGCGAACCCGGTCTGACATGATGAATGCCTAAAATCTGATGATCGATAACTCCTTCAATAAGATTGAACGCTCCAAATCCTAGTAATAGTGAACCAATAAAGGTTGGTGCTGACAAAGAATGACTTTGTTTTGCGGCTCGCCAAAACAGAAAAAGCCCAATTAATGTTAATAGCCAATCAAACAGATGAAACAACCCATCGCCAAGAGTATTTAGTTCCAAACCGGCAACGGTAGCATCAGTTTTAACACTGGAAAACATATGATGCCATTGTAATAATTGATGAATGACAATCCCATCAAAAAATCCAGCCTGACTCATTCCTAACACAATACCAGCCACAATCAGAGGGCGGCGATCGCGCTGATGGACGGAAGAATTTCCTTGGCTACTCGCCTGGGATGTAGTTTGGTTTGAAGTCATGGCAATACCTTTGTAACAACCTCAGCGCGTACATCACTCGCAACGAAAACGAATTCTTGAGTGCGGTTCGTTATTGACGATGGGGAGAAGAATTTGACTCCCAGAAAATAAACGGAAGCGGAAACAGGCCTATCTTCGGGATTAGGCTGCTTCAATTGTTTCGCTTCCTCTCAGAAATTACATCTAACTCCTAGAGGATTGACGATTGTTTTTTGGTATACAAGCTGGGCTAATTCTCTGGCGTTGAGCAGCGATCGCATTTTAGGCTATTGGCAAAATCCACACTAGAAAGTATTCGGTTGCGTCCTCCGCTGCTGAAGTCAGCTTGTTAGCCTAGAGAAGCGACAAATCGCCAGCATCTTTACTGAAAACTAGAACCAATAATTGTTGAAGTTGGTTTTAATCAGGTAAAAATAGCACTCTTCGGATCTTTCAAGAAAGAACCAAGAAAGAACAGAATTTTATCAACAGGATTTGAGACCTGATTTTTGTCATGGCTGTACTCACAACATCTATTCAGAACACTCATCCGATTACAGAACTCTATGTGTTTGGCGACAGCCTTTCGGATGCGGGGACGGTGTTCCGAGCGACGGGAGGAATGTATCCACCCAATCCACCCTACTTTCAGGGACGTTACTCAAATGGTCGGGTTTGGGTTGAGTATCTTGCCCTTCGCCTGCATCTCGACTCTAATCAAACCAAAAATTTTGCTTACGGAGGAGCAACTTCTGGAAACGATCGCAACAGTTTTGTCCCTGGTTTGCTAGCCCAAGTGCAATCGTTTATCCAAACACATCAACCGCTGAATTCAGAGGCACTGTATGTGCTATGGGCGGGGGGAAATGATTATTTACAGGGAGTCGAGCTAGCCACAATTCCTGTTGAAAATATCACTAAAGCGATCGCTTCTCTGGCTGATAAGGGTGCTAAAAAGCTCCTAGTGGTAAACTTGCCCGATTTGGGACATCTGCCGACTACCCGAACCAGTGCAAATGCTGCCAGACTCAGTGCATTAACCCAAGCCCATAATCAAGGTTTGAGGCGATCGCTTAAGGTAGCTCAGCAGCATTCTGACCTTCAGATTGCGACTCTAGATGCCAATCGGCTGTATCGAGAAGCGATCGCGAATCCGGCAGCGTTTGGCTTTACCAATGTCCTCAATGCCTGTTTGGCTGGCGCTGGGACTTCTGGCAGTCCAGACCAGTTTTTGTTCTGGGATGGCATTCATCCAACAACAGCGACTCATCGCATTTTAGGGGAAACTGCCTTTGCCGCGATTCAAGAAGCAGGGATGCTCAATTCTCCTTCGGTGCTGTTTGGGTAAACCACTCCATTGAAGCTTGAGCGATCGCACTCGGAACCGTGTGGGGTCCGTTGAACTCGTGATACTGCACGTCATAGCTTGCCCGTTGTAACTGCGGCACAATCCGGCGGCTGCATCGCTCAATCGGCAACACCGTGTCCCCCTTCCCGTGAGAAATGAATACCTGCGGCTTCCCTTCCTGTGCCGCAGGAGCCATGAATCCCGGTGAGAAGGCAATGATGTGGCTAAACAAGTCGCCATTGGTAATGCCCACTGAGAGGGCGTAGGAAGCCCCATCCGAGAAACCCGCGATCGCTACCTGATTTGGCGCGATCGCGTAACGGCTGAAGGTTTGTGCCAGCGCCCGGTCAATAAAAGTAATATCGGCACCGTACCCACTCCGAATCACGTCCCAAGTTTGTCGGCGCGAGTCTACTGCCAACAAAATTGTCTGGAAGGGATCTGCCAGATGGCGAACGATGTTCAGCGCCCCTTCTGAATCGCCTCCGGCTCCATGCAACATCAACACCAGTGGCGCAGGGCGGTCTGCCCGATAGGTTTTGGGTACATAGATAAAACCATCCCGCTGCCCGTCCAGCCCTAGGGGGTGCAATCCGGGAGTTGCGGTTGCGGTGGGGCGAGTTGGGCGGGATAACAATCGTCCGTCTGTGGCGGATGAATCAGCCTGCTTTGAACTTTCCATAGTCAATAAATTCTGTTGCAAACAACTAGAGAGTTGAGAGACCGCGAACGGTAAGATCGTGCCTGCTACCCCAAGCTGGAGTAGTTGTCGCCGTGTCCAATAAGCAGGAAAGCTTTTGTATTGCCTCATAGCGATCGCGCAGCGTCCCCGGCTCGCTAGTCATCCGTGAGAGCTATCTCTTCACGCTAGGATTTTTAACGGTTTCCTGCCTTAATCTTTGGGAAGATTCAGACTGATTTGATTGCTGGGTTTTATCAGCCTGTTAGCTCTAGAAAAGGATAAAACCGTTATTAATTGGAACGTCGATCCTATCAGAGGTATATAGAGCGTTAAATTCTGTAAAACATCAAGATACAGATGTATTCAGAGGAGCTATGTGCGTTTGGGAGCGCTCGTCTGGTGAGAAAAAATATAGTTTCGCTACTGGCTGTGTTGGTGGGGCTTTCCTATGCATGGCTCGGGATCTTCACGTCTCTGAACTCTTATTTTTTCAACTATCGTGCAATGACCATTCCTGGCTGGTTTAGGTTAGGGGCAACTATCGCTCTTGGGCTATATCTTCTTGGTGTCTATACGACGGCTCTGGCGTTTCAACAGATTTCCACCCGAAAATCGGCAATTGAGCCATCGTTTTTGGTGTTGGGTTGCATCATCGGTTTGCTGGTTGGCAGTTTACCCTTTTTCCTGAATTTCCTAACCCCAATCCCGTACCTGCTTTATTCTCCATATATTATTTTGCCTATTTCACTTTTGCTATCTTTTTTAGGAATTCGGATTGCTTGTAGATATGAACGAAGTAAATCTAATTCCACGCTAAGAGTTTTATTGTTTAGAGCCTTAATTCCGTGCGCGATCGCCTTAACCTTAATCTGGCTTCACAACGGCAGTTTCCCCAGTGTCAAAGCTCCTGCTGAAGTTCGGCAGGAATGGGCGTACATACAATTTGGGGATTACAAGGAAGTGGTGAACTCAATCAAAACTTGTCAGCCCATTCTAGAACGAGTAGGCAGCGTGAAACTTGTGGCACCGACCCAAGGCAGAAACTATATTATTTCCGATCCAGGGAGTTCCGGTCATAGGGGGGAATTGACTTTAGAAGTAATCGGAGACAAAGGTGTAGGTGTCGCTAACTTTAACTTCCATATCGTTACTTCGGTTTCACAGGTTCGATTTACCAATCGGGGGAAAACAGAAACAATCGTCTGTCGAAGGTAGGGGGGAATCTGATTTTTTCTGCCCCAACTCGATCGTCCCTGCAAAAGCGATCGCCTCTGCAAAGTTGCTTCACCGACGGCTCCTAAGCGAGCGGCATAACGATTTATTCAACTGTTACTTAGCTGTAGAAACCCGTCTATGCGATAGTTATATCGCACCCAACCCAGCACGCGATAGCGAAGGCGCTGACTTGTCAGTTCGCGCTTGCAAAGAGGATTAAAAATTAGAGCGATGTTTAGACTGATTTAGAAAATCCTTTAAGGTAAACCAGAGAGATAAACTTCCTAACATTATCAAACTAGCTCCGAGCGGATAGACGTACCAACGATTATCCTGCTCAACTTTTAGAGACTTAGCTTTTGAATCTTGGACAAATGCATTGATCTGGGAGGTTTTGTTCTCTGTAAAACTAAAACCGTTATTCATTGGAAAGTAGAGTTTCCCGTCAGATGTTTGCAAGACAAGCTGAGTTGATTTTCCATGTTTCTGAACGTTTGCTTTCTCTAATCGATCGAGTGGGAAGGGAGTCACGGTTTCCCCTCGCAAACTCGACACCACGAGTTTACACATACCTAACGATTGGCGGCGATCGCATTCTAAGGTTGCCAGTTGAGGATTCAGCAAAAACATTCCACCCCGGATAACCATAAAAACGCCTAGAACCGTTATCCAGAAGGGTTCTTTCAGATGTACGGAAACGCCCTGAAGTTCAAATGAGGTATATCGCCGCCCTGCTTTTTTGGAATCTTTGTCAGTTCCCATGCTTGTCCTCTCCTGTAGGGCATTGAACAAGATAAGTGCCACTTAGATGAGATACAAGCCCATGCATCCTGAGTCCGGTTAGCCCGATAAAACCGTCTAAGCCGTAGTTATCTGGCACCCGACCAAAAACGCGATCGCAATAACTTCCGGTTGATGAAGATAGTTAACCCAACGGAGCAAGTAAACTCAAGAGGCAGTTAAGGTTAAGCGCATACAGTTACAGACTGTTCGCGCATTTGCTTGATTTGATGTCATCACTGAAGGAGACTACGATGACTTCGACCACCCTAAAGCCTAATTTAACCGTTCCCGGCCCCCGTCCAGTCCCCATTCTCGGACGTGCTGCCCATGTTTATCGCTTCGCGTCCGACTCAATCGGATATACCCGCGACCTTTTCCAAACCTATGGCTCAGTTGTCTCCCTGACTTATGGTGGGGGCACAAATCTTTATTCACCGCTCCCCAATTGTCCTGGTACTGTATTTGTCTATGGCCCGGAACTCGTGCGCCAAGTAACGACCCAGCACGAGATTTATTATAAGCATCCCTTATCCGGAAAATTGTACCGCAGCCGGGAAGCCTCGGCGCGGACAGAACCCCTGAAGCACTTTGCTGTGGGACTCTTTGGCATCAATAGCGATCGCCATCGGCAAGCTCGTCAACTTCTCATGCCCGCCTTTCACAAACAGCGCATCGAGTCCTACCGCAACGATATCGTTACCATCACCCAATCGGTACTCGATCAAATCCGGGTTGGGGAAAAAAGTGACATTGACCAGATTATGCGGCTGCTGACAATGCGAGTGGCGACCAAAACGCTGTTTGGTGCTGATGTTGGCGAGATGGGTGGCATTACCGGGAAACTTTTTCAGGATACTGTAGGTTTGCTGGGAACGCCCATGATGGCACTATTCCCTGTGGACTTACCAGGATTGCCCTACCATCGCTTTCTGAATCTAATCGCCCAACTTGACGACGAGATGCGATCGCTGATTGCAACTAAAAGGGCAAAGGGCACTGACGATGGGGATGTGCTGTCGATGCTGATCCAAGCTCTTGACGCCGAAACTGGCCTCGCTCTGAGCGATGATGAATTGCTGGGACATACTGGCGTCTTCTTTTTAGCCGGACACGAAACCAGTTCCAATGCACTTACCTGGACGCTGTTCCTCCTCTCGCAACATCCGCAAATTTTTGCCGATCTCCTCGACGAACTCGAAAGCGTGCTGCATGGTGAAGCGCCGACAGTCGAGCAATTGCAACAGTTGCCGTTATTAGAGCGAGTTATCAAAGAGAGTATGCGTGTATTGCCGCCAGTCCCCTGGAATGGGCGCGTCACCGCGCAACCGACTGAACTCGGTGGTTATGCCTTGCCTTCGGGAACGGAGGTATTTGTCAGTATTTACCAGACTCACCAGATGCCCGAACTTTATCCAGAACCGGCGGTTTTTAATCCGCACCGTTGGGAAGGATTTGAACCCACTATTTTTGAATACAATCCCTTCAGCGCTGGCCCCCGGATGTGCATCGGTGCAGCCTTTGCCATGATGGAAATCAAAATAGTGCTGGCAATGCTTTTACAACGCTACCGCCTGCAATGCATTCCCCATCTGAAGGTAGACCGTTTTGGGGTGATTGTCATGGCACCGAAATATGGGATGCCAACGATCGTCCATCAGCAAGATCGTCAGTTTAGCCAGGGAGTGGGTGGCGTGCGCGGTAACGTGCGAGAGATGGTGAAATTGCCTGAATAATCCGGTACGAGTAGGGGCGACGCATTCGGACAAAAAATCTTGGGCGATAGACACTCGGAACCCCACCCCTGCCCCTCCCCGTGAACGGGGAGGGGTTCAATATTTCCTCTCTCCGTTCACGGAGAGGGGTTAGGGGTGAGGTTCGGGACTGCATCCAATAGAGAATTGCGGCTATTTGAGACGGCAAACCAGGTTATTTCCTCTGTAGCGTTGTTTCCTCTGAAGTTCCCCGGAAGTGGGAAAATGAGACAAATGGCGCTTAGTGACAAAATTGCAAGGAAAGAGGGAAATGCTAAAACGGATTGCCGCACTACTACTGGTGGTATTAAGCGTAAGCTTGCAAAGTTGCACTGTCGCTAGTGCCACCAGTGGCTTAAAAAGCTATGTAGATAGCACCGACGGTTATCAGTTCCTATATCCCAACGGCTGGCTTCCAGTCGAGGTGAAGGGTGGAGCCGATGTGGTGTTCCACGATATCATTGAGCCTTCTGAAAATGTGTCAGTCGTCATTAACCCGGTTGGGGCAGAGAAAAGCCTCGCTGAGTTGGGGACACCGACGGAAGTGGGATACAAATTATCAAAAAGCGCGATCGCACCCCCAGGATCGGGACGCGAGGCAGAATTAGTGAACGCTGAAAAGCTGGAATCTAACTCTAAGACTTATTACATACTGGAATACACCGTCAAACTCCCCAATCAGCAACGCCATAATCTTGCCTCTATCGCCGTCAGTCGCGGTAAACTTGTCACCTTCAACGCTTCTACCACAGAAAAACGCTGGGAAAAGTTGAAGCCATTGTTAGAGCAAGTCGTTAGTTCATTTTCCGTCTATTGATAGCGATCGGCTGATGGCTAATGGCTCATAAAAGTGATGAGAGTGATAAGAGTTGAGGCAAAAAGAGAATTATTTAATTCAAAACTCAACACTTAAAACTTGTTGACAATTAGCAATTCGCCACTGACAACAGAACGATGACCCTTCCCACTTTAGTCTTAGCCTCCGCTTCTCCAGCTCGCCGTCGCCTGTTGCAAAGTGCCGGAATCGAGCCGGTGGTTTGCCCTAGTGATTTTGATGAGTCCCAAGTCTCAACTAGCGTTGCATCCGAATTGGTGCAAACTCTGGCGTTGCGGAAAGCGGAAACGGTTGCGAATCAATTTCCAGATGCTTTGATATTGGGATGCGATTCGGTGTTGCTGGTTAACGGTGAGATTCATGGGAAACCAGCAGATGCAGCACAAGCGATCGCCCGTTGGCAAAAAATGCGCTCCCAAATCGGCGAACTCTATACGGGTCATGCTTTAATTGACCAGCAGCAAGACAAAACCGTGGTACGCTGCGGCATCACAAAAGTTTATTTTGCCGATACTAGCGATCGCCAGATTGAAGCCTACGTCGCCACTGGCGAACCCCTCAAATGTGCTGGCTGCTTTGCCCTGGAAGGCAGAGGGGGACTATTTGTAGACAAACTGGAAGGTTGCCATACAAATGTCATTGGTCTGAGCTTGCCACTACTTCGCCAGATGTTCGGTGAACTGGGATACGATGTCACCGATTTTTGGCAAAGATGAAGGATGAAAGAAGCTTGTTGTCCATTGCTACTAGCAAATAACAACTGATAATTGATTTGTGCCTTTTTCTTGAATTGCTCCGGAATTTGTTAAGGTTCCTAGATTTTTGATTGAGGCAAAGGATCTGCGTGTCTAATATTGGCTAAGGCAAAGCTTTTGGAGGGCTTTTGTTCATGGGAGTAAGTAACGAGTTTAAAGCACAACTCAAGGCTGGCAAAATTTTTGAGGCGCTCACCTTGGCACTCAGCGAAGCCATCGAGTTAGAAATCACCACCTGGGTTTCATCGACTGACTCAGATGCCTCGCCTGGGGTGAGGACAGACCAATCTTTATCCGGTCAACCTTTACCCGGTCACTGTATGCGAACCCGCATCAACATTGTGGATGGTGATATAGAAAATGAAGTCGGCAGCGAATTTCTGAATAGCGGCCCCTACAACGAACTGCGGGAATTTCACCTCCAGCAAGTTCACGAAGGTCGGGAAATTATTCAGGAAAACCTGGCAAACTTGCAACAGCTGTTTACAGTTTTAACGAACACGCTGTCTGAGATACCAGGATCGCGATCGCGTTCAAATCCACAACAAGTGTTACCTTCCATCAATCCCGAAAATCCTTGAGACTCAGAACACTGGAGAGCCAAAATAAATGCAAGTCAAAGGTTAAGCTTCTCTTCAGGACTGAGTTTTGAGTATTGAGTATACCCCAGACTTAAAAATAGGGGCTTGAAATCAGGACGCTTTATTCCTTGGGGCTACATCAACTTGAAACAAACTGCGCCTCTATTTCCGTTTTGAAAAGGCTGTACCCTACTTACTTTAAACCTCAGTCCTCAGTCCTCAGTCCTCAAACCTCAGTCCTCAGTCCTCAGTCCTCAAACCTCAGTCCTCAAACCTCAGTCCTCAAACCTCAGTCCTCAGTCCTCTTTCTATTGACAACTCACAATTGGCTGGAAATTTGGTTATGGCGGCAAGCGATAAATTCAAACAACAACTCAAAGCTGGCAAAATTGTTGAGGCACTTTCTACGGCACTCAGTGAGACGATTGAGTTAGAAATCACCACCTGGGTTAGCTCTACCGACATAGATGACAGGACAAGCGAAGAACAGCCTCAACCAGGTTCGCGGATGCAGACCCGGATTAATATCGTTGAGGGCGACATCACCAACGAGATTGGCGATCGCTTTCTCAACAGTGGTCCCTATAGCGAACTGCGACAATTCCATCTAGAGCAAGTTCAGCAAAGCCGCGCGATTATCAACGACAACCTCAAGAGTTTGCAAAAGTTATTTGGGATGTTGGTAAGAGTCGGGTACCAGAATCCTAAAACTGCCTCGATTCCTCCAGACAAGTCTAGAGTTGATCCTCGCCTACCACCAGACGAAACCGCAGCTTCTAGGGTGACAATTGAGCCTGAAGTGTCGCTTGTTGAGGGGTCGCCAACAGATGCGATCGCATTTGACCCCCGCGTGGAGATTGACACCGTTCCTGCCATTGCACCCACACCATCCGTCACCCCGGATTTCCTGCCCCCAGCGACCCCAGAAACCCCTGTAGAGCCAGCCGTGAGTGCCCAGGGGGAAGAAACCGTCATCCAGGAACCACCGTTTCAGCCAGGGTGGACGCCGGAATTCGGCTCGGCGCTTCCCCCGGATTTCCTGCCCCCAGCGACCCCAGAAACCCCTGTAGAGCCAGCCGTGAGTGCCCACGGATGGGAAGAAGCCGTTATCCAGGAACCGCCATTTGAGCCAGGGTGGACGCCGGAATTCGGCTCGGCGGTAAACTGGGGAACCGAGGAGGAGTGGGAAGAAGTGGAAGTCGAGGAGGAACCGACACCCCGCTTCTCAGCGGGGTTTGCGCCTGTTGAAGAAGATGAGGACTGGAATGACAATGATGATGGCTGGGAAGAAGATGAAGAGCCGTCAACGACGCCTGATCCCAGCAATCCTAGCGGCATTTCAGATCCCATAGCGGTTTTGTTTGGAGACACTCCCGTGGAGCCTTCCCAGCCTTCTCCACCGATGTCAGATACGCGATCGCCCGTCAACATTGAAGAGGCTTTATTTTCACAAACACCGCCTTCACAAACACCGCCAAAGCCGTTTGATGAGTTTGATGAATTTGAAGAAGATGAAAACGAATTTGACAATCCATCGCCTCCACCACCCTCCAAATAATCATTAAAACCAAACTGGATTCATACAACGATGGTCAATACACCAGATACCAACAGCAACGAGATTAATCCCAACCTGCGGAAAAATTTTAACAACTTTTTGCAGTCTCTGACCGATGTGCTAATCGACATCACGGCTCTCGAAGTAAATACAATGGTCGTGGATCATATTAGCGGGACTAAGTTTATTCCTTGGGAAGCGTATCGAGATATTTACCCAATTTCCACAACCTATTTGGAAAGGGCAGGAATCCATCCATCTCTATGGTCTCGGTATCTGAGTCTGCGTAAACAAATCGAGACAGAGTATTGCCTATATTGCCTTGAGGAGAAACTTTTAGAACAGGATGCTTCACAGCTCAGGGAATATGTCCGAGTTCTCAGCGATCCCACAGCAGAACTAGATATTCAAAAAACAAAACTGCCTAACCCGCTGAGTCCTTCTGCGAATCCGGCTGTTGAGATTAACAAGATTCAAAACTTACTCGATGACAGTAGATTTTTACGGAGCTTGCGGAAGGTTGATGAGCTAAAAGCAGCCCTGGATAATCGGAATAAGTCTTTGCAAAAAAGCGAAGCATCGCAAGCATTAGACCCGGTTGAAGAAGTAACAACCGATATGATTTATGCCCAATCAATCATTCAGTTAGATGGAGATATTATCAACCGCTATCACCAGAGACTTTTTGAACACGAGCATAAAGATATCATTTTAGATATCCACAGACAGGGTGTTACTGCGGGTGAAAAACAGTGGCATGGGTTATTAGAATTTATGGTGAATTTAGTGGAATCGTTGGTCAATCAAGGCAGTTCCTCAATGAAAAATTTATTCAAAAACCGCAATTAATCCTGAAAAAAACGATCTAAAAAAATAGGTCAAAAAATAGGAAAGATGAGCTGAGAAGGAGTGGGAAATTATCTATCAGGTTCCTTTAGGCAACCTCTTAATTTAGATTCATGCATTCAAATCGAGGAAGTCAAAGACGCAAAGGGACAGTTAGTGTCTCATTTCATCAGATTCAACTTAGATGAAAACATCCTCGATCAAATTTTGCAAGCGAGAACCAATGGACAAAACTTATCCATTTCCCGGCGTTTGCTAGCAGAGTTGCGTTCTTATGCGCTAGTAGATGCGGGAAGCTGCTTGCAGTCTGGGCTGATTTTCTGCACTCACTACGATCGAGCGGAGAGTAGAGAGTCAGTAGCGGAAAACTTTGTCATGCAGAGTACGATCGCTCTCGATGGAGATATCATTCACCAAATTCGCCACGATTGTCTTAAAGATTCTATTTGGTGTTTAGCGATCGCAACTGCTCACCACTGGCTAATCGATCAACTGCTCAATCAGCTACAGCTCAAGATTGCCTTATGGTTGAATGGCCTATCTTGGATGCTCTCTTTGCTAACTACGGCGGCGACAGTTATCTCTAACTTACAGCGCCTGAATTTATGGACGCTGTTAGCATCGGCGGCGATGGCATGGTTCTTGCAAGTAGGCTTTAAGCGTCTGTCGCTGTTATTTTTGCCGTTGCTGAGGCGTTGGGTTTTTCGTCAATTGTTGTTGCGCTTGCTTTCTTCCAATCCGAGGGATAGAAAGATTGCGAAAGGCATTTTAGGGCGGTTCGTGCCTTAACAAGAGGAGTTGGAGGTGATGCGATCGCTTATCGAGTTGCGTTGCATAAAGCGTAGCGATCGCTCTACTCGCATCCTTCTAACGAACTCTAATAAACTGGCTTGTATGCAGCACCGCTTCACCATGATCCGGAATCCATGCTACCCATTCGTCCTCAGACTGCTGGCAAAGTAGCAACGCTTCATCGTGGCTATAAGGGTTGGGAAGTTCTAGCAACTGTACCCAAGTCGAATCCTGATAATCCATCTGAGACTGGGTTCGGCTGGGTTGAGGTGCCCAGTTTCTAGTCCGGGACAGCAAAGGAAGTACGCAATAATTCAATGTCATATCTGTTTCCCCTCCAATAGCAATAACAGCACTCAGAGTTGGCTGACTGCTCTCCGTCGCAGTTAAGAGCCTCCACTGATAAGCTATTTTCAAAACATTTCTGTAACAAATGCTACGGAATTTTTGCCGATCAAATCAACTACCTGTCGTAAAACTTTATGTTTGATAAGACGAAACCTAAGAGGGATGCAAGATCCAGCGAATAGCAATTCTCTATTGGAGGCAGTAAAATTTAACCCCACCCCGCCCCTCGACCTTCACCCAGAGGGGTTCAATATTCTCCCCGCCCCGTTCGCGGGGCGCAGGGTGGTTTCAAGGTCAACAGAGAAAAATGAGGATGGGTTGATAAACCATATTCAACCATCAACCCATGACCCTCATAGATCAATTAAAAACCATTGCAGACCCTCGTAG
>NZ_JAMPKG010000063.1:0-19821 GCF_039962015.1 Trichocoleus sp. AS-A1
TGTGCATTTAAGCGGATCATGTGGGCGCGGTCGCGCGTCCGTTGCGGCACGGTTTGAGCAACTCGCAACTCGCTTAACATTGAGTCCTCTGCTTCGCTTAAGATAATCCGAATAGGAGCAGGCATAAATAATGGAAAACTTCGTTTAGGGGCTTTATGCCATCTTATATTTAATTAGTCCCAGCTACTTAGTGATTGCCAAACCAATAATGGCGTTTACCTGTGGATTTCCCTTGGCAGTTAGAACGAGATAACCAGTCGCACACGCTAATAACAAAGCGTAAGTGATGAGCATTCCTGGAATTAATCGGCAGAGTAGAGCTAGGGTCAATCCGCCCGAAAAATACAAACCGAACTCAGAGATGTTCCCAGAGAACCGATACAACTTAATTGCCTTACTTTCTTCTACTTGAGATTCATCACAGAGGTAATCAGCCTCTTGGTGAGGCTGATGATTACTAGGGTTAAACATCAGCTTTCACCTTTAATTAACGACCGCTGAACCAATCACCAATACCTTGCCAAAATCCTTTCTTACACGCACTAGAACGAGAGCCGTTGGTGATTAAATCCTTGCGCTCATCCCGCTCTTTTCTTACCTGTTCTACCAACGCTTCCCGTCTCTCCATTTGAGGGATTTTTTCTTGAATGCGACGTGTGCCGTTTTGGTGCCGACGTGCCACAATTTGTAACGCAGTTTGGAAGTCCATTCGTTCGAGCATGAGGGCGCTACGTCCATCTGCATCCAACAGCCTGACACCGTTTGCTGCTTTCTCGCTCATCATCCGGATGTGCTGCTGGTAGCCTTTTCCGGCGAGGAATACATTTAAAATTTGTTGATCGATTTTCTTGGCAGCAGCAGCGGCGTCCTTTTGGACATCTGCTACAAATTGTTCGTACTTCACTTGCCCTTCAATCAGGGTTTTGAAGTGTTTTTCGAGGATGGGTAGCACTTCAATAAGTCGATCCATCGCAGCGGCTCTATCTGCATATTCTGCGAGCTGCTGGTCAGTCATGTTTGGGAGTTCTGCTAGGTCAATCCCAAAGTAGTTTTTGGTTAAACCAACCAGGTTTTTATCTAGCGCGTGTACCCGATGAACGGCTGATTTTTTCGGTTGATACTTGACGATGGCGGTGCTTTTAGATAATCCAAAGTCCATGATTAATTCCTTGTAGTGAAGTGCGATTGCCTTCAACACTGAAAGCGATCGCTTGATTGTTTATCGACTCAGACCCAACGCTCTTTCCATGCCTCGCGCTTCCGCTTCAAGTGTTTGGATGCGCTGATACTGCTGTTCAATGACTAAATCTTTAGGAGCGGATTGAGGTGGTTTTGTCATGAAGTAAAACCCAATCCCACCGAGAATTAAAGCGAGTCCGATATAGTCTTTCATTGGTCAATCTCCCTCTGGTACATCCTTTTTGTGATTCGGTAGAGGGGCATTCTGGAGCTGCCCAGGTAAAAGCTAGGGGCTAACAGAATCCCTCCAATTGCAAGCGCTATCGCGTGTTTCATGATTCTTCTTGGCGTTGCTTAGCGGCATACCATTGCCATGCACTGCTTACGATGTGCTGCTCTGGTTCTGGCAGGGAATAAGGTAGTTCGCCTGCATCTTGTCGGCTGAGAATATCAGCGGCTTGAACTGAAAGTTTTTCGGGCACTCCGACACTGCGAAGGTTATCTGCCCAGATTTCTCTGTTAGACACGAGTAACCCCCTTCGCATGAAGTCTTCGATACCCTCCAGCGATCGCTTGCTTGACTTGTACAAGCGCTGCCTGACCTTCTGTAGTGGTACGAAACTGCTGAATGAATCCCTGCACCTGTTGCTGTTGGGAAGGTGTCAGGCTGTCTGGCATCGGTTCAAATAAATCGGCGTGGTCAGCGATTCGTCGCAGGCTGTCTGCAATTCGGTCAGGATGCCCCTGGTGTTCACCCTCCATTGGCAGGAGGTGATCGGCAATATAAATCGGGTTCATGGTTGATTTTCCCGTACGCTAATTGCCTCGACGAGAAATTTGACTAAGCCAAGCTGAAAGTCCCCTTCCAACTCATCAATCAAATCCAAAGCATCGCAAACCTGCTGGCTGAGGTCGCTGTTTTCCACTAATGACCAGGTATCCGCTTGGTCACTTTTAATAACGCAATAAGTCAAAACGGCGTGCAGTTCTTGGCGAGTCAGTTGTTCAAAGTAGCTGCCGAATCGATGTTCTAGTTCGGCAATGACTAAATAAGCCCGGTCGGATTTAGCGGCGCTGACCCAGTAATTAAGTGGCTTACTGGCTACAAGTTTTGGCATGATTGAAGTTACTCCTGATCGTGTGCTTGATGGGAGCCAGTACCCCGCGGTGAGAGCCTGAGAAACTTTGCCGCGGGTTACTGACAAACTTTTGAAAATTAAGCGGCTTCATCTTTGTCGAACAAATCACCTAAGTCGGCATCAAATTCAAAATTGTCTGACAAGGATGCTTTTAAAGCTGGTGCTTCGCTAGATTGACCGAGCGATACAACCTTATTGCCACCACTAGGAACCCAATTCATCAACCAGCTAAACAACTTGGTGAATGGAACTTGCGAAGCCATCTGTTGAGCCAGCCGATGTTCATAAACAATCCGATTGGCTAGTGTGGTTAAATCGGCAGCCGTTAATTGATTCACTGGCTTACCCAAAACCCTTTCAGACTGGGACTTCAGATACTGTTCAATGTCAGGTTCAACTCGAACTCTGGTGTTCTCTGCCATTGCTTATTTCCCCCTTGCTAGTCGTCCTTCTGCCATCCGTTGCAATCCAATTGCATTCGCCCAGCTTCCCTTGGGAACAGCGGTAATTCCTTGAGTCGCAAGCATCTTTGCAACTCCTGGCATTTCCACCCCTCCCCCCCACGCAACAAAGCTTTGAGCAGAGTCGCGCCACTCCTGAATTTCTTTAAAGGCGAGGCGTAGGCGATCGCTTAACCACAGCTTGAGATGACGGGCGTAAATGCTGCGGAAGTTAAAGCTACGGGTGCCATATTGAAAGCTCTGATTCTCAATTCCTTGTCGAATTGTCTCGACATTTCCTGCCTTCCCCGAACCCAAGAACTGAATGAGTTCGCTGTCAGATGCAATCGCACTGAGTAGGTCGATACATCCGCCCACTTCCAAAACTTGACGATGGATAATTGCACCACTAGGAGCGAATACAGTTGGAATCACTGTAGAAGTTCCAAAGTCAAATGCAATGGCATGAGCAGTTCTATCAATTAAGGGTTCGGGTTTCGATGAAACGCAATATCCGTAGGAACCTGCCCCTTCAGGCGTAACTAAACTAACTTTGAGATTCACTCGTGAGTGTGACGTGTTTCTGCCATTGAAACTAATTACATGAGGGCCTGATGTTTTCTTCATCAATGGGGTTTGAAATACTTGCTTGTTGTGGATGGACAGCACTAAATGCAAGTTCCACTCTGGGCGGAAAGGTAGAGTAGCCAAGCCTCCTAATAACGTGTGCAAAGCATATTCGACTTTTAGCACCGGGTCATCACTCAACTTAATGTGAGTGGTTGGTGCTTTCCATGCCGCGAGAGTTCCAGTTAAGAATTCTCGTCCGATTAAGTCTTCTCTTTCGCCTGAGTAGTAGAAGAAATGTCCACCTTCTTTTGAAGTAAGAACATCATGTAATTCTTCTTTAATTTCCAGCACTTTTGAGGGCGTGCGAACTTTCATTTGCTGGCTACCACTACCAAATACCAGCTTGACCAGTCCTGCCCCGTTATCGACTCCAGCGGCGATTGCTGGGGTACTTCGGGTCAGTTCAGCCTGCGTTGGCTGGGTCATTACCATTGCTCAATTCCTCCAAAATTTTAAGGTCGAATCCGTCTATGCCGCTTGTTGTCGGCGGTTGAGATGATTTTTGGTAATAAAACTCTGTCACCCAATTTCACCTGATTTTGCTATACGGTGAGGGTTTTGGGCGTTTTTGGTCTATGTCTGTTACGATAGCACAAAGTGAATTAATGTGATTCACTTTGATTTAATACAGACAAAATAAAGTTAAGTTAAGCGAACTTTCTATGTATCAAGGGGGATAAACTTATGGACATGGCAAACCGTGTTCCAGTTGATTTGGAAGGCTTACGAGAGCGCATAGAAAATGCACGCTCTGATTCTGCATGGAAAGAGTTATCGCTATCTAAAAAGGTCAGAATCCTTTTGCTGGAGCGATTAGAGGAGGTTGAACAACATCAAAAAGAAACCCTTTCACCTAGCAACAAGGAGGAATGATGGGGAGTGATCGCACTAAGATTTCTGATCCAAGAAAAATTGGGTAGCCTCGCTCACTACAAAAACTCGCAGTGTATAAATAGTACAAATATACTATTTTTATGCTTTAATAAGTTTTCATTGGGTTTATTTCCAACAAAGAATAAACCCCAAAAATAAGCAAAAAAAATGGAGGCAAGTTATCCAAGAAGAACCCAGTCTATAGAAGACTGAAGGCACCACCAAAAATAACTCACCAACCAAGCTTTAATATTTTCAATACATTCATACTACCCTGACTCCCGGTAATTGTCGATGAATGTAAAGGTTGTACATAGGTTAAGAGAAATTTGACGAGGAGTAGCTTTGGGGAAATGAGAATCACTGGTGATACCGGAAATCTTCCTATGCTCTGAAAACTGATTGTGTAACTGCCTCCTTCACAACAAACGAAGGAGCATAAACCCTGTGCAAGAATTGACAGCCGTTCAGCCCGTTGAAGAAAACAATCAAGCCATTGCGATTGACCAGCAGCAAGCTCCAGCAACCTCACCGCCTCAACCTCCTAAATTAAAGCAGTTCGATATCCGAGAATGGGTGGAGCGCTTGACGCCAGTAGAAGGCAGAAAGAATCAATACCTCTGCCCGGTGTGCGAGGGAAAGCTAACCATTAACCCAAACAATGGAGCTTATAACTGTTGGGTCACTGGGTGTGAACCGAAAGATATTCGGGAAGCGATCGCGCCTTTGAGCCAAAAGAACGGCGATCGCTTTCCACGGATAATCACCACTTCAAAGAAAAAAAAGAAGATCGTTCCAGCTCCTATCCCACAGGGTGAGCTGAACCTTATCAGGCTCTCTGCACCGGCAACGGATTCACCTCAACCCTCTACAAGGTTTGATAACAAGCACGGTGAGGTATCCGAAATTATTTATAACTATTCTGAAGATCAGTGGGCAGTTCGCATTCAGTGGGCAGATGCCACTGAACCCAAAGGGTACGATAAAATTTTCCGCATCTGGCATCGAAATGAGGAAGGAAAAGCGATTCCTCAAAAAGGCGATCGCCCTTGGATGCCGTACCGTCTAGATGAAGCATTGGACGCAGCTAGAGTTACACCTAATCTTCGCGTCCTCCTAGTTCAAGAAGGAGAATCGTGTGTTGAAGCATTGAGAAAAATCGGACTAGCTTCAATCACCCTTCAGGGCAGCGCTTGGAACAATGCTGGTTTGGAAAGCATGGTGCAAGCAGTTAAGCCGCACATAGGCTGCCTGGTTCATCTAAAAGATAACGATGAAACAGGTGCTAAAAAAGCCCAAGAACTTTCAGGCGTTTGCGCCAAGGCTGGATTGCCATTTTTAATTATCGATCCACTTAACATCCATCCAGAGCTACCCTCAAAGGGAGATGCAGTGGATATTTTAGGAGCAATGGAACCAGAGGAATTTATTCGACGGCTAGAAGAGGAAATCCACCTAGCCGTAGAGATGCGGCGTCCTCAGAAGGTGGAACCGCAGGCAGAGGAATGGGCTTCACCAGATTCTTCATTAAGCCCTACATCAGACGATCCTTTATCAATACCGGATTCTCTAGGCGATACCCCATTCGACCCGAACCCGAATGAGGAAGTTACTCAGCAAGTTCTAAACCTTTTCTATCAAGACAACCCCTGGATTTGCCTGAATGGAAAATTGTACGAATGGAGCGAGACTCATTATGAGTTACGCGATGACGTGTCGGAATTACGCCGAATTTCGGACTTCTGCAACACTTATGCAATTGAAACGAAAAACGGGAATAAATACCCCTACGCCAATGCAGGCAAAGTGAGAGGTGTTCTGGACTGGGTCAAGATTCGCTTAGGAGTCGATCCGTCTCTGGTTAACCCTCCTGGATTAAACTGCACCAACGGGGTTCTAGAGATTTATTGGGAAGGGTCAACTCCTAAATGGGAATTGATTCCTCACGATCCAGACAAGTATTACATTTATCCGCCAATCGCCACTTACAACCCAAACGCCGATTCTCAACACTGCGATCGCCTACTCGCTATTTTGGACGAACCGCAGCGGGAGATTTTCTTGAGAACAATTGCTGCCTGTCTCGACTTACCGACAGTTCGGAAATATAAGGGACGGTTGGTTAGATGTTTGTTACTCAGAGGACATGGATCGAACGGAAAAGACGTTGCAAAAGAAATTACATCCGCAATGCTCGGATATCAAGGCATCTGTAGTGCTACCATCTCAGATTTTGCAGCATATGATTCAGGAAATAGATTTGGTCTAGCTCAACTCCCAAATGCTCGCGTTGTGTGGAGTTCCGAAAACGCTAATTTCGCTAAGCTCGACAAGGTTCAGAGTTTGAAGGCTTGCGTTACTGGTGATACCCTTTTTGCCGAAAGGAAGGGAAAAGATGCGTGGGAATTTAATCCAAAGGCAGTCGTGTTATTCAACTGCAACGACACTCCCAACCTGCAAGGAAGTTTGGAGGCAATCACCGGGCGCTATGGGGTGCTGACATTCAACAAAACTTTCAAAATCGGTGCAGACCCTAGCAAGGGAGAACTGGAAGCAGACCCACGATTTAAATACGATCGAGAATTTTTGCAGAAAGAAGTTCTCCCTGCTTTCATAAATAAAATTCTGGCGGCATTGGTTGCTCTGATGAGCGAGGGCATCGACTACAGCTGCACTCAGAAGGCACTCGAAGAAATCCAAGCCGAAAACTCACACCTGTTCCAGTTCTGCCAGGACACAGGATTAGGCTACGACCCGGAAGGAATCCTAAAAGTTGGCGACGTTTGGGAGCGGCTTAAGCACTGGTACGAGGAAAACGGAACGTTGACTTATAGCGACGCTAACAAGCCTATTTGGACTGACCAGGCTAAGAGGAGTGATGGAAATGTTAAGGGGATGAATCAAGTCCTAAAACGTTTTTTGGAACTCTTCCCCAAAGCTAAAAGAGTCACGTTAGGGAAAGGCAATGTCGGCCTCCAAGGCATTAACTTTTCTAAAATCCCATCTGATGGTGAGGCAGTGGGTGAGGCAGGTAAGGCAGTGGTGAGGCAGTTGGTGAGGCAACAACCCTTGCTACATAAGGATGGTGAGGCAGTCGGGGCAGTTTCCTTACCCCAAGAAAAAAATGAAGAAATAGAAAATAGAATTTCATTTCATTGCAACGAAAATTCCGATCCGGATTCAAATTCTAATCAAGTTCAAAATTTGCCTCGACTGCCTCACCATCCAGACTCAGTAGGGGATACAGCCTCACCCACTGCCTCACCCACTGCCTCACCAGATACGTCAACTGCCTCACCCGTTATTGAGAAGCCAAAATTTGAGCTTTACTCCGCGGTTGCATTGGTTGACCGTGGCCTCCTCACTTCTAACTGGTACGGATGTATTCAGGATTTCCGTGACAACGGAAAAGAGGCGTTAGTAGGTTGGAAAGAGCGTGGAGGTGAACCAGACGTTGAGAGAGACTGGTATAAGCTTTCGGAGCTAAGACTGATTGAGCGGGATAGAGGCGTTGAATTTTAACTGTGCGTAGCGATCGCTCCTTATCTTTGCGGTGCAGATTGGTATGCGCTGGGAAAGAGCGATCGCGTCCAAATTCTTCTCCAAATTTCTCTAAGTTTCGAGTACCAATTGGCACTTGGCAGGGTAAAAATTAGGGTGGCTCAATGCCGACCCCAGTGGAAGCAATGGCAAATGTGTTCGCGCTAAAGATGGGTAAAATATTAACGCGAACACTATTGAGGCAAAACTATGCCCAAAAAACGCTGTGGCTTCGGATTCGATTGCGCCGGATGAGGCAAAAATCAGGGTTACAAGCAGATCACTGTGGAAATTGAGCGGCGTAATCGGTTGACTCAATTGCGATCGCAGCTAAGGGAAATTCGGAAGCGGCTGGCAGAACTTCAGGTATTTCTAAATGCCGATTAGTTTTAGTGGTCAAGCACCGCGTGCCAATTGGCACTTATGAATTCATCTACTCAAAATCCAGCTGAAAGATAGCGGTAAACTTCTAGGTATTATGCAGAAGAATCTATTGCAGGCAGAAAACGAGGCTATAGACCGTAACCAATGACTCAACAGCCGCAAATTAGCTGGAAGCGAGTAGCCTTCAAAGTTGGGATTGGGATGCTTTTATTGCTGGGAATAGGACGCAATCAGAGAGCGCGTGTATCGCTCACACTAGCGTTACAGGAGTCCCCAGGATGAAACAGGATGCCTGCCGATGAGAATTTACAACAATTCCTAGACCGTTGGATCAGAGCTAATTCGCCTAAGGTCTGATGCTGTTCACTACGTTTCGTTTTATCCCCTCTCGAACCATTTTTCTATAGCCAAAGTTGATAGGGCATCCCAAAAATCTGGCTTTTCTGTACTATTCCAACATCCTAAATATCTCTCTACTGCGACCGGAGTACGCGATTTACTTGATAAGCTTTGAAACATATGAGGGCGTTTTTCAGGTAGTATCTGCTCCCATTCCTGCTCCGTTCTCATCTTGCCAATCCCCTCTGTTACATGACCGACATGAGAGATAGTCTGTCCATTCGTCCAAACACGTAAACGACCAACTATAACCTTTCTAGAGCTACGCAATAAGTAGGTATTAGGAGTGGGCAACCAAAGAAATAGGATGGGCTTTTGTGACTTCTGCTGAAAACATATTTCTGCACAGAGTTTCGTCTTTCCAGACCCATATTGGATAAGTCTTTTATCAACCATCTCCTTCATTCGTCGATTAAAAGTAAGAATTTTACTTCTTACTCTGAGAAAGCCTTCTTGTTCTTCCTTAGTGCAGCCCCCTAGCCATTTAACAAGGAGTTCTGGGGGTTCAGGAATACTACCTATCCCTAATGATTCAATTGGTTGATATGGAATTAGATATTTCTTTTGAACAAATTCCTGCCCTAGCTCTTGGAGATGAAACTGGAACCCTTCCTCATCCTTAGTGATAAAGAAATGAAAAAACTCAAAGTCAAGACGGCTGTACTTGCTATCAATTAAGTTATGTCGGTGATAGCTCGGTGCGATTCCAATGAGCCGAACTGGACGAGAATAGTCAACATCTTGCAGAAATGGTCTTTCTTCTAAAAGGCTTGAATAGTAACGGGTTAGCTGCTGAGTCAGGTACCGATCTTCTACATTCTTTAACTCTAGAATGACAAGACCTCTGTCATCATCCACCGCAAGAATGTCACATATTTCGCCATTAGAAACGTGTTGCTGTTTGAGAGGAGTAACACCAAATAGTTGCTTGAGATTGCCCCATACAAATTTCTCCAATGCCGCTTCACTAGCAAACTCCCATCCACTAGGAGTTTGATGCAATGCTACTCCGCTGATCACAAACAATTTACTCCAATTGCTACAGAAACGCCTATTCGATCTACTAAAGATACAAATTTTGAGTGACTTTTCCAAATGTTTGAACAGAGCGAGCGGGAAATGTAGTCATAATATTGCGCCTCGATCTCTGACCACCTCAAATTTCTGACTCTGCTGCAATTCATTCAAAATGGTGGCATTGCCATTCCCAAAGAGATGCAACTCATCCTAAGCGCGAGTCATGGCTACATACAACTGCCGACGAGCAAAGGCAGCTTCTTCCAAGTTATCACCACAGCAGCTTGCAAACTGCCACCATCGGCGGCAAGTTGGTCTTCACCATCTTCGTCTTCGGAGCGATCGCTAACCCTACACTTTGGCAGCGCACTTTCCCCGTACCAATTGGTACTTACTTTCGAGCGACGCAATAGCAGGAGTGCCAATTGGCACTTACTCTTCAGGCTAAGGACTAAGGCAGAAGGCAGCGGTATATTACAGGTTTGTTTATCACACCTTCTCATCTGCGATAGTCCTAACGTTCCCAGATTGTGAGAATAGATCGCGCATTGTCCTGATTTCACCTACCCTCGAAGTTAACTATCAATAGTCCGTGAGGAGCTAGTTTTTCCTATATGGCTTATGTGTGGCTGCTAAAGTTTGGGGTCAATGCTGATAATAAGTTGGTTAATATTGCCGATGTCCCTAGCGGAAAAAGTGATTTAATCTGCCCCTATTGTGGAGTCAAATTAGTCGCGAAGAAGGGCCAAGTCAAAGAACATCATTTCGCTCATACCGGGCAAACCTGCTGCTCCGTAACGGTTAAGCGAGAGTTTCCCACCCTACCTTTGTATGACAACTTCAATATCGAGCTATCAGGTCAGGCACTACAATTGCTAAAACTCCTGTGGAAATCATGCGGTCAGAACGGATGGAGCATCCCCTTCTCTGGTGAACTCAAGCCATTAATCAAAGCCAAACTATTACAGAAGAATCCCTATCAAAATCCTCCCGGCTACGAGTTTACCCAACTTGGTCAGATTCCAGTTGGAGCGTTGCCATTAAAGGAATTTAATCAAATTCAGGAGCCACTTCTCCTTAAGAAGTTAGCTGATATAGAACGTCAGGTGAAACTGGCTAAGGTTCTTAAAGCCCTAGATTTGAAAGAACGTTCAATTGATTTATGGCTTTACCGAACTCAGCTCAAAAGAATTCTGGAGCATCGCTTGTACTATCTAGAAGTAAAAACTGATAGTGAAACTCTATCTAAAATTGGTATAACTAAGCGAACAATTGAAGAACGAATGGTAGAAATTAGGCGGGATTTATACTGCCACTATAAAACCGTGGAACTTAAGGTACTGGGTACTTGGGAACACAGAGGCAACGTTGAGCTATATTTCAAGCATCGTTACCAGCCGTTAAACTATCGATTGGGTAGTTTAACTGAATACTACAAATTTGGTACTGAGGCGAGTGCAGTATTGAACGATTTGGAACAGATGTACCTCAAATGTCTTAGTCAAGTAGAATTTGATATTTTGATAGAGGATGATAAGCTAGCACCTGCTAGGGTTGAAAACCATTGCCTGTGAAAACGTCTCTTTTCAAAGACAATCCTCAGCTCAATAACCATGCTTCAACAACCCAAACCAGAACTTGACATTACACTCCTAATGTCAATTGGTGCTTAAATCCCTGCGAATTGGAAGGATAAGAAGCAAGTTCTTATCCTTGGTAGTCAGCGAGTACTTTCTGCTCTCGAATTGCTGAAACCTTTATCAGGAAAGACACTCATCCACTTGGATAAGTGTCTCTATTCCAATCGCTGCTGAATGTGCGCTCGCGCTTATTCTAAATTCCCTGCTTTCTTAACAGCTTGTTTCAAGTCTTCAAAGGTAATATTACCCTCTTCATCGTGATACGTCGCTAGCAGTACCTGGGGGCTAGTACCTGTTTCTGCTGAAATGACTGCATTTAACGCAGGGCTTAAATAAAGCTCATTACTCGATACTTTGCCATCTTGGTCGCCATCCAAGGTATTAAAAAGAGATTGAAGCTCTTGCTCAGTTGCCATAAGTTTCTATCTGAATTAGTTTTTTCAATTCAATATCCCAGAATTTAAAAAAAGATGCAAGGAAAGTTAAGATTTATCATTAGCAAACTCTCTCTGTAACCCTGACATAGGAAAGTTTTGCTTGGCGACACGAAATTGTCTCGATGTCATTTAAATTGGCACTGTACAAGTTTGTCCACCTTCACTTGAACCTGTCTTTATCCGATGTGCAGCACATTCTCCTTGTCCTGTTTCATCAAGAGAAAGGCGATCGCTTTCTCAAACGTTAGCGATCGTGGAGACGCTGTACCAATGCTATATCGACATAACTTGCATCTCCAGCATCACCAGCAAGAACACTAAAGGGTTGCTCTGGTTCTCCCAGGTGATTTAATACCAGTATGGCACCGGAAAAATCTTGGTTTTGCGTGTATTCGTTGACCGTAACCACCGTTTTCAAACCTAGTTGGCAGGCAGCTTCTAAACCTTGGTACGAGTCTTCAATCACAAGGCAATCTTGGGCCTCTAAATCCATCATCTGTAGGACATATTGATAGACATCTGGTGCTGGTTTTTTGGCAGGAACGATATCACCAGCGGCAATTACCTCAAACCAGTCAGGGCTATTGGCTCCAAGGGTATGTTCCAATAAGGCAGTAACATTGGGGCATGAAGCTGTTGTTGCGATCGCCAAGCGAACTCCTTGAGTTCGGGCTTCTTCTATCAATCGCTTCACTCCTACGCGCAACGGCATAGCCCCCTCAGCCGCCAATTGTTGGAAGCATTTGATTTTGGTCGCATGAATGTCGGCAATAAATTTGTCAAAGTCAGTCGGTGGCTCGAAATCCGGTTGATACTGCTCCAAGTAAAAGCGAATGCGTTCCTTTCCCCCCGTAACCTCAAGTAACTCTCCATACAGCTCATCTGACCAATCCCAATCGAAACCAGCTTCAGCAAAAGCACGATTGAAAGCAACGCGATGACCATCTCGCTCGGTATCTGCCATCGTTCCATCAATGTCAAAAATCAAGGCACGCAGTTGTGTCATCGTAATTATTTTCCAGGTGTTCTTGAGGTAAGGCTACCAATCAATGAGGTTAGAACTGATTAAATCTCTTCAAAGTTGCCGTAATTGTAGGCGTTGGATCGGGACTGGGTGCTGCGCTCGCTCGCTCGCTTACTCCGCAATATTGCTGTTGAATCTGTCCATGCTCTTGGTGACGATTATGTTCATGCCCTAGAAGCACAGTAGGCGAAAGCATTCGGGAAAACCGAGCAAGAAGCTGAGGATGCTGGAATCTTTGCCACCTTGGAATTGGAGTACGGAGTGTCTGCTTCCAAGAAGCTAGCTGCATTTGTGTAACTCCATCTAACTGTGTTCAGTGTTAAGCAACCGACTGAACTCGGCTTTGATAATCCCATAACACTCGCAGGAGATCGCTTCCAGGTCGGCTTGATTCAGAATGGTGATTTTGCCACGGCTGTAGCGGAGCGTTCCCGCTTTGCTAAGGGTGCCCGCAGCTACTGTAACGCCAGAACGGCGCGTGCCTAGCATCTGGGCGATAAATTCTTGAGTGAGGGTAAACTCGTCTGATTCCACGCGCTCCTGAACGGTTAGCAGCCACCGGGCAAGTCGCTCTTCTGTTCTATGCATACGGTTGCAGGCGACTCCTTGAGAAACCTGAGTCAGCAAAGCTTGCGTATAGCGCAATAGCAGGCTTTGCAGTGCCCCTCCCCGGTTAAACTCAGATTTGAGCTGCTCTGCCTTCATTCTCATGCCATTGCCTGCGACCTGCACAAACGCTCGGTTGCTCGTTTTGTTGCCTCCTAAAATTATGGGGAGACCCACCATTCCGTCATTGCCCACCAGACCGGCTTCGACAGTCGAGCCATCTTCCATCACGCAGACTAAAGAAACAATTGCGTGATGGGGAAAATAAACGTATTCAATGGGTTCGCCAAGTTCGTAGAGGACTTGGCTGAGTGGGAGCGAGACGAGTTCTAGGTAGGGAACTAGGCGTTCGTACTCCGAAGCTGGCAAAGCGGCAAGAAGTCGATTTTTTATCGGCTGATGAGGAGCTTTGGGTACTGACATGAGGAGTTTCCTTAATTTAGCCGTGTTAGAAAAGGCATCTAACGGCAGTAAGGAGAAGAGATTCAGTAACCCAATCTTAATACCAAAAGGTGTAGTTTCTAGATAGAAAGCCGCACGTTTAACAAGTTAAAGTTCTACAGCAGCTTCCTTATCCTGTATTCATCCTAACGTGGTTTGAAGTATTCTCACATTAATAATATTTCCTAGATTCCTAGAGCAACTTTCTAGGTTATGTTGCAAAAACTTGCTGAAAAAAGTTTGGGTACAGAAATCGGGATGTAATCGCTGATTCTATATAAACTCTCAGCACTTTACTCCTAAATACATCGCAGCACTCCCGACCAAAAGGAACAGGATGTCGAATGATGCTCACCAGCACCAACTCTCCTCTTCTTGACCACTTTTGAAACAGTTAATACTCTAAACGCTTGATTGTGCTGTAAAACTTAAGGCGAATTTCCATTTCCGTCTGCACTCTCCCTTGATTCCTCACTCACGGCTAGCGGCACTGTCGCAGGGAATTCACCTTGGATCAAGCCATTGCCGGATAAAATCCGAGCGTTGTTCCGCTTGTTTAGCTTTTGCTTCATAACGCTGTGCTGACAAGATTTGGTTGCGCTCGCGCGAATACTTCGCCATCTTATACATCAGCTCCACACGCTTTTGTAGAGAACGGATTGCCGCCCACAGTACCGACTCCTGAGCCGGGGACTGTCCTGCTACCAGAGTCTCTACTGAATAAGCGTGCCCCATGCGACAGATGTACTGGAGCAACCCGCTCTTATTTAGTTGGAACAAATTGCCGCCACAATCTGGACAAGTAAAGCCTGAGAAGGTTCCATGCTTTCTCAGTTCCCGTAAAGCGGCTCCATCTACTTCCACAACGTCGATATCCGTCTCAAAAGTGCTGGCTGTTTCCTCTTCCACAGGTTCATGGGCTAGACGCACTAAAACCGGGGCGATTGACGACAGCGGCAGGATAAAATCAACCTCTGTGTGTTCGATGGCACTCTTTGGCATTCCTGAGAAAAAGGCGTCTGTTAGGTCTTGAACCACAGCTACACCGCCTTGTCGCTTCAAATCAATCAGTCCCGCCGTGCCATCGTCGAGGGTGCCTGACAGCACCACCCCAACTACCCGGCGTTTGTACGCTCTCGCTGCGGTGCGAAATAAGGGATCGACTGCCGGACGAGTACCTTTCTCTTTTGCCCCCTGCACCAAACGGATGTATCCGCGTTTCACCAGCAGGTGGTAATCTGGCGGTGCCACATAAATCCGCCCTAGCTCAATTTTCTCGTTGTTTTTAGCATGGTCTGCGTGCAAGAAACCTTCGCGGTTCAAAAGCTGCGGCAGAACACTCTGACCCCACGCTGGAAAGTGAACGACGACGAAAATCGCAGCCGAAGATTCGGTGGCAAATCAGCGACCAATTGAATCAAGGCTTCCACTCCCCCTGCGGAAGCTCCAATAACAATAATGTCGTGACCAGGCATTTGCCTCTCCTGAGCGAAGAATGGGGAAAATCTATCCAATTGATGGAATAGGGTAAAAACTCTGCTCAATCAGGATGATTTAAGCTCCGGAGGTTTTAGCAGATTCCGACAAGGAAAACGTGCTTAGCGCGAAGCTCTATCCTTCACTCGCCAAGCATCTTTTTGAGAGAACCGCTATTTTCTGCCTTCGTCGTAAAGTTTGAAAGCAACGGAATTTTCAAAGCTTTAGCTTGCTTCTAACTAAGATAACAGCTAGTGTTTCACTCATCTTCGCGCTGGGGAATGAGTTTAGTCTGAACTTCTTCCGAGTAATTGGAAAAAGTGTTTCAATTCGTCCTGTAAACAGTCGTTTGTCAATGAAAATTTTCATGCCCTTTGCTCCAATTGAAGCGAAGGAAGGAGCAAAAAATCCCCCAGCTACAAGAGCCGGAGTACAAACCCCATCGAAAATTAATTGCAGTTGTGTCACTGGGTTAGGTGTGATTGAGTAAACGTGATATCTCCCTAACTAAGCTATCTGGTTCGATGGGTTTTGAGAGATGTTGTTGGAATCCAGCGATTAGTGCTTGTTGCTGGTTGAAATCCCCAGCATAGGCAGTAAGGGCGATCGCCTTCACTTGTCCGCCTTGCTCTGTTGACAAAGTTCTCACCTGTTGCATCAACATATAGCCATCCATATCTGGCATCCCAATGTCACTCAGCAGCACAGTTGGCTTGAATCGCATGAGCATTGTCAAAGCTTCGGCGGCAGTCGTTGCAGTCATGACCTTTGCTCCCGCTTCTTCCAACACAAACGCCACAAACTCCCGTGAATCCGGTTCATCATCCACGACTAACACTTGAATCCCGTTTAAATCAGAAGCTGGCTCTGACGATTGACTGCTCTGATTGGCGGTTGCCTGTATGGGCATAAGTGGAAGTTTGACGGTAAAGGTTGCACCCATCCCAGTCCCTGAGCTTTCGACTCCGACCGTCCCCCCATGCAGTTCGACTAAGTTTCGCGCGATCGCTAGCCCTAATCCCAGCCCACCAAAATTTCGGGTTGTGGTGGCATCAGATTGGCGAAAGTAGTCAAACACATAGGGCAGAAAGTCCGATTCAATTCCCTGCCCAGTGTCGCTGACTGTAATCTGGGCATGAGAGTCAAGGCGCTCCAACCGAATGTTCACCTGTCCACCTGCCGGTGTGAACTTGACCGCATTAGAGAGCAGATTCCAAATCACTTGCTGCAACCGAGCGGAATCTCCCTGAACCAGACCCACATCCAGGTCAAAGCTTGCCTCGACTTGGATTGACTTCGCTTCTGCTGCTAGCCGTACCGTTTCCATCGCCGCCTGAATGATGGAGGCCAGATTGAGCGAACTGATATTCAGGTTGAGCTTGCCTCGGAGAATTCGGGACACATCCAGCAAATCTTCAATCAAGTCTGCTTGTAGTTGGGCATTACGCTCAATTGTCTTTAATGCCAACTGGGTTTTGGCAGCATCTAGCTTGCCGTTCTGCAAGAGTTTTGACCAACCCAAAATGGGATTGAGGGGCGTTCTCAGTTCATGGGACAGCACCGCCAGAAATTCATCTTTGATCCGATTGGCGTTCTCGGCGGCCTCGCGTGCGATTTGTTCTTGCTGTAAGAGCTGTTCTCGTTCAGCCTGGGCGCGTCTAAACTCTTCGATATCTGTGCTAGTGCCAAACCACTGTACAATTTGTCCCTGCTCATCACGAATAGGGATCGCCCGCGAGAGAAACCAACGATAGGTCTGAGTAGCCCAGTGTTTCAAGCGAAATTCAACTTGATAAGGTATTTCTGTGGCAAGCGCAGTCCTCCACATTTCACTCGTCATCTCAAAATCATCGGGATGAATTACTTGAAGCGCATAGTAAATGTCTTGAGTCTGCTCTAGGGTCAGTCCGGTATAAGTAGTCCATTGCTGATTCACATATTGCGTTTTGCCTCCAGCATCGGTTATCCAAACCTGTTGCGGCATCGCGTCCGCGAGCTGGCGAAATTGCGCCTCCCGTTGCCTAATTGTGGCTTCTGCCTGTTTGCGTTCGCTGATGTCGGTAAACACGATTGCCACCTGGTGCATTGCGGCATCGCCGACCCGCGAAATCAAAACGTCAAACCAGCGTGAGAGTGCATCCGATCGCACTTCAGTGCGAATAGACTCACCTGTGTGAATGACTTGTGCGTAGAGGTCATTCCAATATTGTTTCAGTCCCGGTGCGAGTTCGCTTGCTGTTTTGCCTTCTGGGTTGGCAATGCCGGATTGCCGCTCGAATGCGGGATTCGCTTGCAAAATGCGGTGATCAACCGGCTTACCATCGGCATCGAATAGCACTTCAACGGTGCAAAAGCCTTCGTCGATCGACTCAAACAACCGGCGATAGTGTTCTTCAGATTGGCGCAGGGCGACTTCTGCCTGTTTATGCTCGGTGATATCTACCGCCGTTGCGTAAAGCACCCGTTCTTCTAAGTGGGGCTGCGCTCTCCAGAGCAACCAACGGTAGTCGCCCTCTTTGTGCCGATAGCGGTTTTCAAATGCCAACGTTTCGGAGCCAGATAACACGCTGACGCTTTCCCCGACCGATGCGACAATATCGTCTGGATGCAGAAAATCAGTCCAGGGGCGGGAGGTCATTTCGTCCGGTGTCCAGCCGAGAATGCGCTCAAAGGCGGGGCTGACCCAGTGAAAATACCCGTGGCTGCTCATAATCACTTGCAAATCTGACCCAAGCGCCAGAAAGCGATCACGTTCCTGCTCCACTTTTTGCCGTTCGGCTTCGATGCGCTTTATCTCGGTAATGTTGGTAAATAAAGCAGCAAATTGATGACTTTGTGGCGCTCCAATGCAAAAGGCGTTGACATTAAACCAACGGTTCATTGCACTCGCTTGCTGCTCAAAGCGAACGGGTTCCCGGTTTCGCACAAGGCTGCCATAAATCTCAAACCAGTAGGCTTCATGATTGGGAACCAGTTCCCGCATCGTTTTACCACTCGCTTGCTCCAATCCGGTTAGCCGTTCAAATGCCGCATTCACTTCCAGATATCGATAGTCAATCGGTTCCTCGTTCTCATCAAACAGCACTTCACAGATGCAGAAGCCCTGGTCGATTGACTCGAACAACGTACGGTATTTTGCTTCCGATTCGCGCACGGCGAGTTCCATGAGCCTGCGTTCCGTGATCTCCCGTGAAATGCACAACAATCGCTCAACTTGCCCATTAGCCTCTCGAATCGGGCTAATTTTGTGATCCCACCATTTGAGTTCGCCGTTGAGTGTTAAACAAGCTCCTTGAAAGGTACAAACTTCGCCGTCTCTTGCAAGGGCTATTGCTTCAATTGCCGCTTCCTTTACTGCTCCTTGCCAAAATTCTGCCCAAGACGTGTTGAGGAAGGGGGTTATATCCCGAATGCCCAGCCGCACTTGCCCCGCTTGGCTCATGAATAGAATTCGCCCTTCTAGGTCAAATACTTTGATGCAGTCATCGCTACTGTCGAGGAGCTGCTGATTAAACTCCTGGCTTTGACGCCACGCCGTTTCAGGAATTCCCTGCGAACTTTGAAGTGAATCTTTTTTTGCCAAATCCGAGTCAGAGCTGTGGAGGCTATCATTCATGGGTCTCCTCCTCACTTCCAGAAGTCTTTGAGAAGTATTTGACGAGCAAATCTTTACCTGTATCGCCCATCTGATGCAGCAAGTGTTCAATCTGCTTCAACGCAATCGGCAAGGGCTTAGTCCGCCCATTCTCCCAACGATTGACGCTCTGAAATGAAACCCCTAGCTTCTGTGCAAACTTCGCTTGTGAGAGTTCCAGACGTTGCCGCGTTTCCCGCACGAGAGATGTTAGGTCGGACTGGTCAATTACAGGCATGAGGCACAAGCCATCAAGTTATATTCTCACCAACTATACCAAGTGTTATAGCTGACCTTCTACCTATCAATAGACAGAACCTTTGCAATACAATCGGGTCAAGAATTGATAAACAGCTCAGTTAAATAACTCTTTTCTACTCCCTCATCGAACCTATTTTTAAAAGTCAGAAAACTTTGGCTGATCAATTACTCTTTCAATGTTGAAGATAAGAGGACTTTTTTTGATGAATAACCTATCTCATAAGTCGGTTAATTGGATGACCAGAAAATTAGGCATTTACAAGTAGTGATCCTGATGCAAGACTTAAGAGAAATTAAACGGGATAAAATTGCTTCTCTTCCCAGTCGTACTTCCAGCCCCAACCCTCTGGATCTAAACTTTGACTTTGAGGCGATTATTCTCATTTCGTCCCAATTGGGACGGGTCTCCGGTAAATCCCAATGGTGTAATCGCGCTAAGCAAATTTATTTATGATTCGGCAGCGGTTCTCGTGAATCCCGCACAATTCTCATCACGGTGTTTTTTGAAAGCCCCAGTGACTCGGCAACTTTCCGGTAGGACAGCCCTTGCTGTATTAGCTCCAGCACCTTTGATTCTTTTTCTCGAACTAGTACTCTGTCAAAGGTAGTTTGATGGGTAGTAATAAGGGCTAAGCTAAAAAAATCCGGCTTTTGTATGCACTAACTCCTACCAAGTCTTCCCATGAGTAAGAAATATATTG
>NZ_JAMPKG010000064.1:0-19811 GCF_039962015.1 Trichocoleus sp. AS-A1
TACAGAAGCATTCAATTCAGTCACCATTAAAGACATGATTGGCTGGTTCACTCATTGCTGTTACTACGTTGCTCCTGATACCTCAGAGTGTATTCCTCTCATGTGAGAACCGCTATAGACCCACTTAAGCAGCACCTATCACTGCCCAAAGCAAAGCGTATAACAAAAAGTTTCTAGATTGTTGCAATTTATTTACATACTGTTACAATAGTTAACATAAAGAAACAAAGGAAAGACAACCATGAAATACACCACCGACGAAAGAGGCATCCTCAACAACTATGCAGCCGAGCCTGCGGTGTACTTTGCCGAACCCCCCTCACCAGAGCAGCAGCGTCGCTACGCTTTCCAAGGCGCGATCGCTATTTTGTTTGTCACCCTGCTGGTTCTGACTGCATTGGGTGTCAGCTAAGTTATTCGAGATTTCAAGATTTACGGATAAATACAACAAACCAGGACAAACAACCATGAGATACACCACCGACGAAAGAGGCATCCTCAACAACTATGCAGCCGAGCCTGCGGTGTACTTTGCCGAATCCCCCTCACCAGAGCAACAGCGTCGCTACGCTTTTCAAGGCGCGATCGCTATTTTGTTTGTCACCCTGCTAGTTCTGACTGCATTGGGTGTCAGCTAAGTTATTCAAGATTTACAGAGCAATACAACCAACCAGGACAAACAGCCATGAAATACACCACCGACGAAAGAGGCATCCTCAACAACTATGCAGCTGAGCCTGCGGTGTACTTTGCCGAGTCCCCTTCACCAGAGCAGCAGCGTCGCTACGCTTTTCAAGGCGCGATCGCTACTTTGTTTGTCACCCTGCTGGTTCTGACTGCATTGAGTGTCAGCTAAACCTGAAGAAAGAGAAGTTTCAGACACTTATTTCCAATACTTAGGAGTTCGGTTATGAAGACTGACTTTGACTTTGATGCCCGCTATCAGTTTGCGCCGACTGTCTTTAACACTGATTTCAACAACTTTGCGCCCATCACTGCTAATCAAGCTTGGTCGTTGTTCTTTACCGCTGGTCGTAACGATGCGGCGCTGGGAGATAATCCTGAAGTAGGGCGACTCTTCAACAACATCTTGAGTGCTGTTGTCTTCACAGTGATTGTTGGAGCCTTTACTTTCTACTCGTTTTAAGACAAAGACAACGTGAAAATTCCTTCAGCCCCAGCTCCTTCAAAGCTGGGGTTTCTCATTTCTAGGCATTATGGTTTGACGGGGTGAGTAGCTAATTGATTCATGGAACAATAAAGAAAGTTTAGTTTCCGTGGGGAAGCATTCCCTCTAGCCATTGCTGCTCATGTCCAAGACACATAAAGTTGAAATTTACGATCAAGGCAATACTCAGACCCTTGAAGTGCCAGAGGATAAAACGATCCTTCAGGTTGCCTATGCTGCTGGGTTAGACCTGCCCAGCTCTTGCAATGCGGGAGTTTGTACTACCTGTGCGGCTAAGGTTCTAGAAGGCAAGGTAGAACAGGGGGATGGCATGGGCGTCAGTCCAGAGCTTCAGGCACAAGGCTATGTACTACTCTGCGTTGCTTATCCCCGCTCCGATTTGAAAATTGAGAGTGGGAAAGAAGACGAACTGTACGAGCTACAATTCGGGCAGTTCCAGAAGTAGGGCTACTCAGACTCGACAAGTAATTTCGCGGCTTTTCAAACAAAGCCTGCGGTCATTTAGCCTTAATTCAGCACAGGGCAAACTGGTATTTCAATATTCCGTACTAGAACCACTAAGATGACGACACACTTTATTACCGCAGAAATTGACCTTCAGGAATCGCCAGTGCAGTTACACTCTGCTATTGAGGCAGAATTGGAAAAACGGGGAGAACCCTTGCGCTGGGCGATCGCTTCTGTAGATGTCGAACAGCAGAAAGCCCACGTTGAGGCAATCGTCACAGTCGCATCCGACTCAGCTCAGTGAATCGGCGTCCTTACACGGTTGTCTTAATTGTCCCGACTGGGGTTGGGGCAGCAGTTGGGGGATATGCGGGGGATGCGCTGCCAGTGGCAAGAGCGATCGCGCAAATCTCCGACATCCTGATTACCCACCCCAATGTCCTCAACGGTGCCCAGTTGTACTGGAATTTGCCCAACGCTTTCTATGTGGAAGGCTACGGACTTGACAAATTTGCGGCTGGGTGCTGGGGACTGCGACCCGTGCATCAGAACCGGGTCGGTTTAATCCTCGACCAAGGAATTGAACCCGAACTGCGGTTGCGGCATCTCCAGGCAGCGGATGCCACGAGAGCCACGCTGGGATTGAATCTCACAGATTATGTAGTGACAGACGCCCCGCTTGGGGTGGAACTGCGGACAGCGGCATCGGGAGCTAGTTGGGGGACGATTGGAAATCCTGATAGTTTATTACGGGCAGCAGAGGTACTGATTACTAAGGCGAGGGCAGAAGCGATCGCAGTCGTTGCCCGTTTCCCCGATGACATCGAAACCGAGGCGCTGGAAAGTTACCGACACGGGCAGGGAGTTGACCCCCTCGCCGGTGCTGAAGCTGTAATTAGCCACCTAATCGTGCGAACCTTTCAAATCCCCTGTGCCCACGCCCCAGCTTTATTACCCCTGCCCCTCGATCCGCACCTGTCTCCCCGCTCAGCTGCCGAGGAATTAGGCTATACTTTTTTACCCTGCGTTCTGGTTGGTCTGAGTCGCGCCCCCCAGTTTATTGGAAAAACCCACAGTGGTACGACCTTACCTGGAGATGTGTGGGCAGATCGAGTCGATGCCGTCGTCGTACCCGCAACTGCTTGTGGCGGCAGTGCAATCCTGAGTTTAAGCCAAACGCGATCGCAGATTATTGCCGTCGAAGAAAATAAAACTCAGATGCAAGTTCCTCCAGAACAAGTGGGAATTAAAGCATTGCGGGTAAACTCATATTTAGAAGCACTCGGTGTTTTGGTGGCCCATCGAGCTGGCATTAGTCCAGGTGCCATTAGTCCAACCCTGTCTTCGCTAGTCAGAATTCAGTAAGGCTGACAATCCTCTACTTTTACCCTTCATCCTTCATCTTTCCGAAGTGGCAAAACAGCTTCCTACCGATCCGGAAATCGAATCCCTGACGCGCACCCAAATTTTAATTGCGATGGGGGTGACAGCGGTTGTATTGCTCGTCATCGCCAAACTGTCCCTCCATTTTGGCTCGTTTTCCGTCATGCCCGTGCGCCCGACCCTAGAAGCATTACTTTTGGGCGTCGGAATTGGGCTAGGAATTACGGGTGCCAGTAGCGTCATCTATCGCCTATGGTCTGGTTATCAGCGCAGCGCCGACTACTATCTAGAATTAGTCCTAAAACCCTTATTTTGGCCTGATTTGATCTGGTTAGGACTCTTGCCCGGTTTAAGTGAAGAATTGCTATTTCGGGGTGTAATGCTGCCAGCAGTGGGATTAAACTGGGTTGGGCTAGTAGGATCGAGTTTTTGCTTTGGCATCCTACATCTGAGTGGCCCTCAACAATGGCCTTATGCAGCGTGGGCAACCACTGTAGGATTGCTACTCGGTTATAGCGCCTTGGAGACGGGTAATTTGCTAGTGCCAATTGTGGCTCACATTACGACAAATTTAATATCCAGCTGCCTTTGGAAGCTGGATACTAAAAAGGCATAAATTTTAAGAATTAGGATATCGATTGTTGAGAAAGACAAGGGAAACTGCGATTAGTTGTAAAATTCTCTCTTCTTCTTCTCTGCGTCCTCTGCGGTTCGTTTTTTCAGAAATCAAATAAAACTTCGATAGCTTTTATCTTGTTAATGCGATCGCGGCTGCCAAAGCGATCGCTTGCGGTAATATCTTGTGTTCCTGAACTTGAATCCGGGCGTGTAGCTTTTCTAGTGTGTCGTCCGGCAAAATTGGCACAGCGGCTTGTAGCAAAATCTTACCGCTATCAACTTCCACACTTACTAGATGAACCGTACAGCCAGTAATTTTTACCCCAGTATTCAAGGCTTGCTCTACTGCGTTGATACCCTTGAAACTGGGTAACAAACTGGGATGAATATTAATAATTCGGTCGGGGAAAGCATCAACTAAAACTTGCGTGACGACTCGCATCCAACCCGCCATTATCACCCATTCCACCTGATACTGTTGTAAAGTTTCAACAATTTTTTGATCCAACTCTTCGCGGCTATTAAAGTCTCGGTGATTCAGCAAAACAGCCGGAACGCCGCACTTTTCGGCTCTTGCTGCTGCCTTTGCACCGGGATTATTGTAAATCAAAACTTGAATTTGGGCATTGAGATGCTGTTGCGCGATCGCTTCTGCTACCGCCTCAAAATTACTACCATTCCCAGATGCCATCACTCCCAATTTTAACGGTGTAGCATCACCAAAAAAGCTGGGATAAACGGACGGTGAAACTAAGCTGGGGGTATGAACCGATCCAGAATTATCACTCATGTAGCCTTCAACCTCTTAATAAACGGGAACCAGCAATACAGGTAATTTGCCCGGATTGATTTCTACCATCTTGCGGTATCGGAGGCGAAGCTGAGGGTTTATCGGTTTCGCAAACAACAGCCCTGGTACTGGTTGCACGCACAGAGATCGTGGCAAACACTCCACCTGTATAGCTTTTAAGTGCAGGGCGTCTAGCAACGGCAATCATCATCACACTCTCGACGCGATCGCTCGGCTGACCATACAGACTCGGCTGTTCGCTTGCAGAGGTAGAAGCACTATTCTGACGTTGGAGGACTATCCTGTAGCGATAATTCTGCGTCTGGCCTTGAAGTCCCAACCCTAGCTGCTGCATCGATGTGGCAAATTTGCCATTTTGAAGATAGTAAGCTTGTTGAGCGCGGTTCACTGCGGCAATATACTGTTTAGCTTCACCTTCTCGCGTACTATCCGTTTGATTCCTAGTTGAAGGATTTTCTCTCGTCCTCTCGGTTTGGTTTGGATCTTGAGCATTTACACTGGTGGCGATACTACTAAGTAACCCAAGTAAAAGCAGGATTGGCAAACCAACTTGAAGGTAGCAATGCTTGAAGAAAGTCTTACTCATGCACGTAACAGCCGAGAGATTAAAAGGATTTTACCAGTATCGATTGTATTGACATACAAAGCGTAGCGTTAGCTTAACTCACTGCCGCCAAGTTACTTCCTTTTCAGGATTCACTACTTCACAAGCTGATAACCAGCAGGACATTCAATTGGCGACTTTCCCTTGTTGGAATACTTCGGTATACCAGGTATGGCAACGGATTTAATAGTTTCACAAACCCCAGCAACCGTAAAAGATTTATCTTGAGTTTTGGTAACAAATACTCCGCTTGAGTACATTTTGAGATCCGGGCGAAAAGGTTTGGCAACCATCAGTACGCTCTGGGTAGGATCGTTTGGAGGGAAAATTATATAGCCGTAGTTTTTTGACTTTTGCAAATTGCAGAATCCCAAATGCTCAATTTTTGAGGCAAACCTACCATATTCTCGATAAAAATCTTGTTGAGCGCGGTTCAACATATCCATGATTTGTTGAGGTTCCGCCTGTCGCGCCCTTTCGGCTGGGTTTTGGACTTGAGCATTGGCAATGGCAGCAATTCCACCCAGCAGCCCAAATAATAGGCTAGAGGCGATTAATTTATTAAAGATTGGCAACCCAGCCGAAAATTTATAAAGCTTCAAGATAGTTTTGTTCATACAGTTCACCATCAGCAGATTAACAAAATTTTACAGCTCCTTCAGGTAGAATAACCCTACAGCGCTGACATTTAACGGCAACTAAACTTTTGCATGGAAAATCTACACTTAAGCGCGGCTCACTGCTGCAATATACTGTTTAGCTTCACCTTCTCGCATCCTGTCAGTTTCGTTCGCAGCTTGAGCATTTACACTGGTGGCGATACTACTAAGTAACCCTAGTAAAAGCAGGATTGGCAAACCAACTTGAAAATAGCAATGCTTGAAGAAAGTCTTACTCATGCACGTAACAGCCGGGAGATTAAAAGGATTTTACCAGTATCGATTGTATTGAGATACAGAGCGTAGCCTAACGTTAGCGCGATCGCTTCTGCAACTGCCTCGAAATTACTGCCATTTCCCGACGCCATCACACCTAATTTTAAAGGAGAGCGATCACTCAAAAGATTGGGAGGAACCGTTGGTGAAATTAGGCTAGGTGTGGAGTCAGGTGGTGCTAAATTGCTAATCATGCAGTCTTTAACGTTGTAGTAAATGGGAACCAGCCGGACACTGAATTTCCCCAGATATGTCCTTCGGATGCGTTGGCATTGCAGGCGGTGTGGATGAGGGTTTATCTGTTTCGCAAATTACTGTTCTTGTAATATTTTCACCATTATTTGTGACAACAAATACAGCACCCGTGTAGCTATTAAGTTCGGGGCGCTTGGCTTTGGCAGTGTGCATCACCCTTTGAGTGCCATTACCTTGAGGTACAATTTTGTAATTATAACTCTCTGTCTCTGGCTTAATCCCAATCCCTAGCTGCTCAATTGTTGTACCGAATTTATTATTTTCCAAGTAATAAGCTTGTTGTGAACGGTTCATCGCACCGATGTACGTTTTCCCTTCAGATTGTTTTGCCTTGGTTGCTTGATTGTTAAAGGCTTCCTGAATATCAACGATTTTAGTATTGGGAGGTAAATCAGGTGAATCAGAAAGCTTTTGAACCGGGATTTCATAAGCAACCAAGGACTCAGAGGACGTTTCAGGCGGGAGGAGAAATAATTTACCCTCTGGCGTCAATACAAATTTTACCGCCTGACTGGATGATGGATTGTTGACTTGCCATTGTCCTACCCATCGATCTGTCCCTAAATTGGCATTAGCAGCGCTGGGAGAAGAAGAATCTGAAGGTGTATTGGTTGAATTACATCCATAGATAGCGAGTAACCCAAGCAATCCGCTAAGCATTCGGAAACCAGGGTGTTGGCTGCGTTGCTTGAATACGGTTATGTTCACGGTATCAGTTACTGACCAGAGATTAACAGGATCTTAGCAGTGCCGCCAGGTAGAATAACGCTACGACGCTAAGATTCAACGGTAAGCCAATCGCTCAATGAAAAATACGCACTTTTCTCGGAGGCATCTGTTAGATAATGATGCGATCGCTGCCTGGATTTTTCTGACCCCTGCCTTAATTCTATTAGGGCTTTTTCTCCTATGGCCTATCGCTTATTTGTTTTACCTCAGTTTTACCACGGGTAGCTTTACCTCTGCGGGTGTGCGCTTAGTGGGATTGAGAAACTACTGGCGTCTCATGCTGAGTCCTGACTTTTGGCAAGTTCTCGGTAACACTGCTTATTTCACCATTGCCACGGTGATTCCCAGTTTGGTAATTCCTTTGGGTTTAGCAGTGCTATTAAATCGTGCCTTTGCCCTGCGAGGAATCCTGCGAACTGCCTATTTTATCCCCTCAATCGTTAGTCTTGTGGCAGCTGGTTTGGGGTTTCGCTGGTTGTTTCAAACCGAAGGGCCAGTTAACGCATTTCTAAATGCTATCGGAATTGAACCGATTTCCTGGCTGGGTAGCACGTTTTGGGCGATGCCAGTGCTGATTTTGTTAAGCATTTGGAAGCAATTGGGTTTCAATATGGTGGTGTTTTTGGCAGGGTTGCAGGCGATTCCCTCCAGTCGCTATGAAGCGGCAGAACTAGATGGTGCCAATTCCTGGCAGCAATTTTGGTACATTACCCTGCCAGGATTGCGTCCAACTCTCATCTTTGCCACCGTCACGACGGCTATTTTTACCCTGCGGAGTTTCGAGCAAGTTTACGTCATTACCGGCGGCGGGCCATTAAACTCGACTAATTTGCTGGTTTACTACATCTACGACCAAGCGTTTGCCCAATTTGATTTTGGTTATGCCGCAGCGGCGGCAACTGTGCTGTTAGCAGTAACGCTGGTGCTAGTGTATTTTCAGCTAAAAACTTGGGGAGAAGAAGCTTAGGAATTGTGTTTATCGTCTACACCAAGTTAGCCATTTCCGATGAGGTAAGTTTGTCTAAGTTTGTTGAGCAAGGCTATAGCAATCCAATGTGAAATTTATCTTTGTTGTTTTTAACGAACCGCAGAGGACGCAGAGGGCGCAGAGAGAAGAGAAGAAGAGAGAAAGAATGGTGTTGCGAGTGAAATTAGGATTGCTATAGGTATGCTCAAGGGGTTGAATTCATTGTGTTAGAGAACTTCTACCCAAAAATCAGCGGTAACAATCTTACCGTTGCGGTTAAACTGACCCCAGAGTTTATATTTTCCTGGTTCGGGAAATTTGGTATGGAAAAGAACCTGACCTTCAGGAGTATCTTTCATGGCATGGGCGTGAATGTAATCTGCGGCTGTTAAGCTTGGTGACTGTCGGAGAATGACTAAATGACCTTTTTCTCCTAAGTACGGTTGCAAGTCTTTGACGGGTTGAGTGTTAGAAGCGTCTCGCAGATCAAACGTTAAGGTAACATCTTTACCTGCTTTGAGGGTTGGCTCAGAAAATACAAGATTTGCTTTTGTATTTCCGAAAGTTTTAAACTGATTTAGATCGATTGCTGGTGCAGGTGAAATTTTACCAGGAATCCGTGTTTTTACTGCCGAGACTTGTTCCTTTTGACCGGCTGGTTTGTAGTCATTCAAAAGAGTGTAATTACCCGGTTGAGGAAAACTTGCCTCGACTTCAAAACGCCCATTCTGCTTGTAGGTGGGATGAAGATGGCTGAAAAACTGGAGATCGTCACTGACAACAATCAAGTGCATCAGTTTTTCTTGAAAAGTGTCAAACTTAACGATCGCTTTCCCGGATTTGTCTTGAATATCAATCGCTAAAGAAACGGGTTTGTTTGGGGTAATTGTTCCTTGAATCGTCAGCTTCGCCTGCGCTGCCTCAGTTTCAGGCATCGATTCGTGCGCCGATTCGTGCTTCGATCCGTGCCCCATCTGATGTCCCTCATGAGGGTCGGTTCCAGCCGTGTGATGCCCCTTATGGGAGTCATTCCTAGTGTTTGTAGAGGTCGCTTGCATCGTTCCATCCTTCATTTTCATCGTATGAGTGACTGCGCCTGTAGCGATCGCGCTTCCTGCCACTAAACCAACCAAACCCAAAAGCATTGACTTATTTTTCATTATTTTACTCCTCTTGATTTGCCGTTCCGGCTGCTTTTACTTCCAAGACACCTCTAGCCATATTCATTCCACAGGTAAAGGGATATTCGCCTGGGGTTTTTGGTGTGAATTCCACAGGTGTCAGCCGATTCAAATTCAAATCTTTAGCAATGTGAAAATCCGGTAAAATGATTTTTTCCAGACAACTACTGGGGTCTTTTCTGAAAAAATTGAGCCGCACAGGTTGCCCTGCTTTCACGACGACTCGATTTGGATCGTAACCGCCATCTACTTGGATAGTCAGTTCCTGAATTCCTTGATTTGCTGTCGCTTGTTGAGCTTGAGTTTTACTCACCAGAAACCACCAAAGTTCTAACCCAATTAAAGCCAACCCGCCTAAAGTAAGACCCAGTTTTAGCTCAAAAGGTTGCTGAATTTGACGAAATTGGTTTGTGGGCATTGGTGCCTCGGCTGAAGCGGCTTTTGCGGGTGTTCCTGAGAAAACCGAGAGCAAAATCCACAAAACCAGAAGATTACTCAACAATTTTTTTTGAGTTACCATATTTCCTCCTTTTCTATGTACTTAGAAATTTACTCGCGGCTGAAAATTCCGCAAGCGCAAAGCGTTACTGACAACAGAAGCCGAACTGAATGCCATCGCTGCACCCGCAATCATTGGGTTCAGTAACCAACCAAAAATCGGGAATAAAATACCAGCAGCAATCGGAATTCCAGCGACGTTGTAAATGAAGGCAAAGAAGAGATTTTGGCGAATATTTTGCATCGTGGCGCGACTTAATTGAACCGCAGTGACAATCCCTTGCAAGTCGCCAGAAATGAGGGTGATATCGCTAGCTGCGATCGCGACATCGGTTCCGGTGCCAATCGCTATCCCCACGTCTGCTTGTGCCAGTGCTGGGGCGTCGTTGATGCCATCACCTACCATTGCCACCACTTTGCCTTCGGCTTGCAGTTCCTGGACTTTAGCGGCTTTCTGGTCGGGACGGACTTCTGCAAACACTCGCGTGATGCCAACTTCTTGCGCGATCGCGTCTGCTGTTTTGCGGTTATCCCCGGTTAGCATCACCACTTCTAAACCCATCCGGCGTAGCGATCGCACAACGCCTGCGGAAGAGGGTTTGAGGGCATCGGCAATGCCAATTAATCCCTGCATTTCGCCATCTACCGCAATCCAGACGGCAGTTTTACCAGCAGATTCCCAAGCAACTTTTTGTCCTTGCAAAGGTAGTGTTTCAATCCCTAATTCATCCATCCAACGCTGAGTACCAATTTGCACCAGTCGGTCTGATACAATCCCTTGAACGCCACTACCTGCGATCGCTTCAAAATTTTTCGCCTCTGGTAATGGAAACTGTACTTCCTGAGATTGGGCATACCTCACAACCGCTTCAGCCAAAGGATGTTCGGAATTGCGTTCAACGGCTGCCGCTAACCTTAATAGTTTTATCTCGTTGCTGTAGGCAGTTCCCACCATCGTGTTGTAGTCGGTAACGGTGGGTTTTCCCTGAGTCAAAGTCCCCGTTTTATCCAACACAATCGTTTGAATTTTATGCGCCACTTCCAGACTGTCAGCACCTTTAATTAAGATGCCGTTTTCCGCACCTTTTCCGGTTCCCACCATCACAGAAGTCGGCGTTGCTAAACCCAAAGCACAGGGACAAGCAATAATTAACACTCCCACCATTGTCATCAGGGCCATTGTGAGATTGCCCATCACGTCGAACCAGATAATAAAAGTAGCGATCGCGATCGCAATCACCACTGGCACAAACCACCCGGTTACTTGATCCGCTAATCGCTGAATTGGGGCTTTGGCACCTTGCGCTTGTTGCACCAGTCGGACAATTTGAGCCAACACCGTATCTCGTCCAACTCTCGTCGCCCGAAACTGAAAACTGCCAGTTTTATTAATCGTCGCCCCAATCACTTCATCCCCCGCCTGTTTCTTCACAGGCAAGCTTTCACCCGTCACCATCGCTTCATCGACACTAGACGTGCCTTCTACCACTTCCCCATCCACGGGGATTTGTTCGCCAGGACGCACTAAAACCACATCGCCCACTTGGACGGCTTCAACCGGAACATCGATTTCCTGTCCATTGCGGATCAAACGTGCTGTTTTCGCTTGCAAACCCATCAATTTGCGAATTGCTTCCGACGTTTGCCCCTTGGCGCGAGTTTCTAAAAACCGTCCTAGCAGAATTAAAGTAATGACAACCGCCGCTGTTTCGTAATAGACATCTGTAATTCCCTCCAAGAATTCTGGAAATACAGTCACAAACAGCGAGTAGAAATACGCCGCACCTGTACCCAGCGCAATCAGCGTATTCATATCAGCCGTGTGACGCTTCAAAGCTTTCCACGCACCTGTGAAAAAAGATTGACCGCACCAAAATAAAACTGGCGTTGTCAACACTAGCTGCACCCAAGAATTATGCAACCATGCCGGAATTAAGGGGAGGTGCAATCCAGTCATTGCCGGAATTGACCCCACCACCAGCACAATACTAATCGCTGCGCCGAATACCACTTTCCGCGCCAAATCTTGCCGTTCCTGACGGCGGGTGGCTGCTTCGGTATCATCTTCTTTGCTTCCGAATTCTCGAACTGGCGCGGCTGTATATCCGGCGTCGGTGACAGCCTGCTGAATTTCCTCTAAACTCGTTTGCTGAGGCTCGTACTTAACAGTCGCCTGTTCCATGCCGAAGTTAACGTTACACTCGCTGACGCCTGGAACATTGCGAATCGCTTTTTCTATCGCACCGGCGCAAGCCGCACAACTCATTCCTTGTAACTTCAGAGAATGTGTTTCCATAACTTTCTCTAACTCGATGATTTTAGGTTAATCTCTCTAGTTAACTGGAGAGTCAAGGGGTAGAGAAAAAATTTTGCGTGCCATATTCGTGGTTAAAAGAGCGATCGCGTATGCATCGATAATTCCGCTTCTCGCTACCCCACCACCCCCATCTGTTTAGAAGAAGGCACTCATGCGCGACCAGCTAATTGCAGAATTAAAGCTTTGCATAGAGCCATTGTTACCTGGTTATCTAGCAATTTTTGATTTGGCTGATACGAAGCGGCGCAACCTTTACTTAGGTCACGAAGAAGTAGATAAAGATATTTTAGGATTCGATACTTTGTTAAAAGCTCATCTCGGTAAAGCTTTCAAACGAATTGGGGGCGAGCGCTGGGTTGCTTTTGTTACTGAAAATCAACTCAACGTTTTCGATCGCTTAATTTTGGCATACCAAAAAGAAGTCCCTATCTCTGCTGGCTGGGAATGTAGAGCGATCGCTCCTAACAGCACCTTAGTTCATATTGAGGAGAAAACCGATGTCTTGATAAGTCGCGCTGTCCGATGTGGCTACTTAAATATCCAAGACATCAATGACGTAGCGGCTAGGGTAAATGATTTACTAGAAGAAATATGGCGTTTACCTGTTAATTCCGCCACTTCACTAGAGCAGAAATTAAGATCGAATCAATCAAAGTGGAAGTGTATCATCGGCAATTTACCTAGCACTGCGTACTGCCCCTTCTGCAAAGGCACAAAGTTTGAATGGCTAGAAGGGACTGATGACACGGCTTACGGAATTTGTATGGGTTGTAGCGCCGAAGTCGATTTTATATACGGGCGAATATAGCAATTCTCTATTAGATGCAGTACATAAACTCACCCCTACCCCTCCTCGCAAAGGCTGTTCTTGGCATTGATTTCAATTTTTTGATAAGTGCGATGTATGCGAGAAAAAGGAGCGAGCGTTAGAAATTGTTAGTAACTTAAATGAAATTCCAGCAAACAGAAATTACTTTCGCTTTCCCTAAAAATTATTGCCTGATTCGTACCTATTTGTAGAAAGCCGCTTTTCTTCGATAAACTTAAGCCGAAAAGCCGCAGTTATTCCCCAAATGGCATTAAAAAATAATACAAACAGTGGAGTTAAAACTCCCAGTTTCAACCCTAGCAGCCCTTGATTCGCTTTCACCGAAAATACAATCAGTAATTGCGCCAGTGTCGGCGCAAGACTATAGACAATTCCTCGCAAGACAATCCCTCGCAACCAAGAGGGGTAACGCAGAAAAGGCAAGACAAAGAGAAATCCCCATAAACCGCCCCAAACGATGCGAGGATACAGCCAATCTGGGGTCAAAGCTGGCGCAATTTTCACCCCCAAGGCAGCAGTGATGCCCAGAACTCCAAACAGCCAAACAGCAAGACTATTTGCCAGTCCTCCCAAAGCGCCAGCGGCGAAGACGAGTGTTAATTTTCTGCTCCACTGCTGCATCCAAATTTCCCCTAACCTTTGCGATAATCTTATCGCTAGGCGACAGGATATCCAGCGTTCGCGATCGCTTCCCTGACTTTGTCTGCTGGCTGTTGTGTTTCCACACTTACGAGCTTGGTTTTGGTATCAGCCTCTACCTTCGCGGTGGGGTCAAGAGTGGCAACTGCCTTAGAAATCGTGTCTACACAGACAGAACAAGCCATGCTGGGAACTTTCAGTTGTAGTGTCATAGTGTAAATTCAGGATTATTGTTTCAATCGCTATTATGAAATCTCCAGTCAACTGGAGAGTCAAGTGAATGGATGTACAAACTGCTCAATTAATTGTGAATGGCATCGCCGTGGGTTGCATCATTGCGCTAGCGGCGATTGGTCTAACGCTGACTTATGGAATTTTGCGCCTTTCCAACTTTGCTCATGGCGATTTTATGACCTTGGGCGCGTATCTTACCTGGTTAGCGAATATCAGTGGGATAAATATTTGGCTGTCAATGATTCTAGGCGCGGGGGGAACGGTGGCGGCGATGCTACTGAGCGAACAGCTGCTCTGGAAACCAATGCGGGCACGCCGTGCCTCCCCTACCACCCTGATCATCATCTCGATTGGACTTGCCTTGTTTCTCCGCAATGGCATCATTTTCATTTGGGGAGGAGGCAACCAGCGCTACAATTTGCCAATTGCCTCCGCCCTCAACATCTTCGGAGTCAACGTGGCTTATTACCGGATCGTTGTCATGGTTTTAGCCGTCCTCGCAATGTTGGGGCTGCATTTCCTGTTGCAGAACACCAAAATCGGGAAGGCAATGAGAGCAGTTGCGGATGATATCGATCTCGCTCGCGTCTCAGGCATTAACGTTGAGCGCGTGGTGATTTGGACTTGGCTGATTACCGGCGTTTTTACGTCCCTGGGAGGAGCCATGTACGGGCTGATTACGGGCATACGCCCCAACATGGGCTGGTTTTTGATTTTGCCGATGTTTGCGTCGGTGATTCTCGGCGGGATTGGCAACCCCTACGGCGCGATCGCAGGTGCGTTGGTAATTGGTATCGCCCAAGAACTCAGCGTCCCCTTCCTGGGGTCTGAATACAAGCAGGGTGTTGCCCTCTTGATCATGGTCTTAATTCTGCTTGTCCGTCCCCAAGGCTTGTTCAAGGGCACCCTATAAAAGGATGAAGGATGAAGGATGAAGGATGAATCAACAGGCTATCCATCCTTCTCCCTTCCGCCTTCATCGTTGTCATTCGCCCTAACCTCAAAACTGTAGATTCAGTTTTCTTAGAGATGGATTACGGGTTGATGATGTGGAAATAAATCGCTGCAACCAGGAAGTTACCAGCTAAGAGGATCAGCGAAACGATAGTGCGGAAAGGATAGGGAGGCTTACTCGTTTGGGTAAGAGAACCTTTTGGTTTCTTGGCTTGTGCAGTCATAAGCATTTGCTCCTAATTTTGGACTTTATCAAGAAATACCAAAGAGCTGTCACAATTAGCACGGCTCGATAGAAATATTTTCATTTACCGCAGTCTTCCTGAAAGCAGCCTAGACCTTGATAGGCGCTTTCCCGATGCACGATCAATAGAAAAATTCTTTTTTCCTCCCCTGGCTTCTTGACTTTAAGCACTCTCTCCCGCGTGGTAGGAACTGCGGACGAGGGGACCGGAACGGACGTGAGCAAAGCCCATTTCCCGCGCGATCGCTTCCAGATGCTCAAATTCTTCTGGCGTCCAGTATTTTTGGACTGGTAGATGTTCTAGTGAAGGGCGCATATACTGACCGAGGGTAATGCGATCGCATCCAGCATTCCGCAAATCGGTCATCGCCTCAATCACTTCGGCTTCAGTTTCTCCGTGTCCCAGCATCAAGCCGGATTTCGTGGCAATTGTGGAGTCAAGTTCTTTCACAATCCGGAGAACATCAAGCGATCGCTCATACTGTGCCCCCCGTCGCACCCGTCCTTGCAGACGCTCCACCGTCTCAATATTGTGGTTATAACAAACGGGTGACGCTGCAACCACCGTTGCGACTCGTTGCCGTTGTTTCTCCACCGCATCCTTACCCCCCCAGAAATCTGGCGTCAACACCTCAATCAGCGTTTCCGAGTTCATCTGTCTTATCGCTGCCATCGTCGCCGCAAACCAACTTGCCCCCCCATCCGGCAAATCATCTCTCGCCACCGAAGTCAGCACCACGTAGTGCAAAGAAAGCAACTGCACCGCCTGAGCCACCTTTTGCGGTTCTTCCGGATCTAATGGCATCGGTGCGTGCCCTTTCTCCACTTGACAAAAAGCACAGGCACGGGTGCAAGTTTGCCCCATCAGCAGAAACGTTGCTGTCTTTTGGGTATAACACTCTCCCCGGTTCGGACAGCGCCCCTCTTCGCAAATCGTGTGAATTTGCCGCTGCTTAATAATTCGCTGCACCGTCGAAATGTCGCTTGCTTTCCCGATGGAGCGTCGCAACCAAGGCGGTAGCGCCTCAATTTCTGACCTCCACGCTTGTACATCAGGCTGAATTTGTCGAGCATTCGTTTCGATAGGCAAATTCATGTTTTTTTCTGGGCTACCAGCTCAATGAGCATCCGTATAATACAGAACTTACGCAGCCAAACTCCTAAACTCAAGAGCTTACAACAATTTCCATAGCAACTCTCTATTGGATGCAGTACGGTTTAACCCCACCTCAGCCCCTCTCTGTTCGCGGATTTGGTTCAATATTCTCCCCTCTCCGTGAAGGTTGAGGCGCTGGGGGTGAGGTTCCGATCGAGTGAGAACCACTATCTCGCCTGCTTTCCTGCGCCTTTGTCTATATAGCCAGTACAGGATAGCCAGTACAGGCACAACCCAAAAAAGCCCCTACGTTGTCGGGCAATGCGTCAGTCCTATGATACAAATCTTAAATCATTCGACTCTAACTCTGATTCTGCTTCTGCCTTAGTTTTTTTCCCTTTCAGGTCAGACCGGATTAATCTAGAATTAGGCACGCTGCTAGCTTTTTGGCTTTATGTTTTTGTATGTCAAGACGATCGAAGAGTGAGGATATCAGGCAAGCCATTGTGTTGCTGTATACCACGCACTCATGAGAATCCCCATTACGGCGCTAGCGTTGGTTTACCGTAATCGGGTATAGAAATCATAGTTCTGTAGCGCAGACACACTTGTACTACACATTCCAAATTATCCTGATTGGTATGAACGCGAGGCAGTTTTCTGCTAGCCGCTCATCTTGCTGAAATTAGCGGCAAGGCAGCAGTCGGCTCAAATCAACTTTAGTTTTTCTTTAAATTACCCCTAAGGAGTCAGTCGTGGCAGGTCACAAAATTCTGGTGATTGATGACAGTCGAGTGATCAGAAATACAGTACGAGATATGTTACCACCGGGTAACTTTGAAATTTTAGAAGCAAAAGACGGTCTGGAAGGCATGAATCTGATCTACCAGTCACACCCGAACTTGATTATGTTAGATTTTCTCTTGCCCAAAATGAGCGGGTGGGAGGTGTTTCAGCAGATTCAAAGTAAGCCCGAACTTCAGTCAATTCCTCTCGTTTTAATGTCTGGTCGGAAAGAAGAGGTGACAGAGAAAATCTCAGAACCTTTTGAATATTTTGAATTCATACCCAAGCCCTTTGACCAGAAGCAACTGATTGCCGCTATCAAGACAGCGATGGCAAAAGCAAGAAACCGCCCGGTGGTAGTACCATCAGCACCGCAGCCAGCCGTCGCTAAGGATACAGTCCCACCAGATTCAGGGGTTGCGTCAGCAGACATTCAGCAGTTAAATGCCAAGATTGCCAAGATGCAAGCTGAGATTGACGCCTTGAAGAAACAGGTGGCTCCAATGGCAGCGATACCTAGTGAGGTTGATGGCTTGAAAAAACAGCTAGCTCAAATTGTGACATTCATTAAACAAAAGCTGAAGTAATCGCTAGCATTTATAGAATACACCTCAGCATTTAGATCCTGTCCCCATTCAATCTTCCAGCTCATCTGACTCGTAATCGGGGCGTTCTTACGGTTGAGTTCCTTGTTTCATGGAATGTCCTCAGTCACCACTCCTAGGAGTTAGTTATGCCAAGTAACAAGATCCTGGTTATCGATGACAGCAGCACCAGTCGGAGTCTAGTCCGCAAGCTATTGCCCCAGAGTAACTTTGAAGTTCTCGAAGCAAAAGACTCTCAAGAAGGACTGAATTTAATCCGAAAAGAACGCCCCAATTTAATCGTGCTGGATTTCCTGTCATCTCAGCCTAGTAGCTGGGAAGTCTTTCAACAAATTCAAGTCTCTCCGGAACTCCAAAAGATTCCTTTAGTGGTGACATCAGGACGTAAAGAAGAAGTTACACACAAAATTCCAGAACCGTTTGAGTATTTTGAATTTGTTGCCAAGCCGTTGGAGCAGAAGACGCTGATTCAGGCGATGAAATCAGCAATGGCTAAGGCGAAACTGCCTCGTCGGCAAGCCGCAGCGGCTGGTGCCCAAACAGCACCAGCCGCTAAAGGAACCCCAACGGCTCCCGACGTTCAGAAAGCGGGAGCAACTCAAAAAATCCTAATTGTTGATGATGCTAAAGTCATTCGGGCTTCATTGCCAGAAATGTTGCCTCCGGGCAACTTTCAAGTTTTAGAAGCAAAAGATGGGGAAGAGGGACTTAATCTCATCCGTCAAGAGCATCCGAATGTCATTATTTTGGATTGGATTCTGCCTCGCATGAGCGGTTGGGAGGTTTTTGGGCAACTTCAAGCTTCGCCCGAACTCCAGATGATTCCTTTAGTGGTCATCTCTGGGCGGAAAGCGGAAGTGATGGAGAAACTTTCAGAACCGTTTGAGTATTTTGAATTCCTAGAGAAGCCCTTCAATGAGAAGCACTTAAATCAGGCAATCCAGTCGGCGATCGCTAAAGCCAAATTGCCACGCCCACAAGCTGGAACACTTTCTGCTCAGACAACCGCAGTCGTTGCTGACTCTACAGATGCATCGGCTGAAATTAAGGCATTAAATGAAAAAATGGCGGCAATGCAGGCTGAAATTAAGGGATTGAAGGAACAAGTCGCTGAAATTCCGGCACTGAAAAAACAATTGGCTCAGATGATGGCTTTCGTTAAGCAAAAGTTGAGTTAGAAGCCCTATTTAAGTGACTAGAATACCCAGATTATCTACTGGCTGCTAATGACTCATTGCTAATCTCCCTCTTGTGTCATTTTGAGAGAATTCGATGAATTTACAGTATTACAGCCCATGAGAAATCAAGCTTTTACCCCAGTTTGTCAGAAGAGGGATCTAGCAATTCTAGGGTTCTACTTGCTTAATCCAACTCTCTGCGCCCTTCTAAGGCTCGTGCTAGTGTCACCTCATCGGCATACTCTAAATCACCGCCCATCGGTAAACCAAAAGCAATCCGCGTCACCTTGGTAAACGGCTTTAGTAATTGACCGACATACAGGGTTGTTGTCTCACCTTCCACACTGGGACTAATTGCCAAAATCACTTCTTTAATTTTTTGCTGGCTCACTCGCCGCACGAGCGGTTGAATATTTAGTTGGTCGGGGCCAATTCCATCCATCGGTGAAATGATGCCTCCCAAGACGTGATACTTGCCGCTATATTCGCGAGTTTTTTCCAGCGCAATCACATCACGGGAATCTTCCACCACACAGAGCGTGCTGTTGTCGCGGTTAGAGTTACGGCAAATATCGCAGACAGGTTCAGCCGAGAGGTGAAAGCACACCTGACATAAACCCACTTGCTTTTTCGCCTCAACTAAAGCTTGAGCCAGTGTTTCTACTTCTTCGGGCGATCGCTTAATAATATGCAGTGCCAGACGTTGTGCAGTTTTCGGGCCAACTCCTGGCAACCGTTGTAGTTGCTCGATGAGACGAGCTAAGGGACGTGTGTAAACCGTTGTCCTATCTCCAATCTGTATGCTTCCATATTTATCCTAAACCCCCGATAGATTGGATTGATACAATCTGGCTCTATCTGTGGTTCCCAATAAAAAAGCGCCCCCTTGTGGGAGGCGCTTTTGATGTAGAGACGCGATATATCTTGTCTCTAGCGATTAGCCATTGATGCTGGGAGCCATCAGAGCCACTGGGGTGGACTCACCGGCTGCCAAGTCGAGGGGGAAGTTGTGAGCGTTGCGCTCGTGCATCACTTCCATACCCAGGTTGGCGCGGTTGATGACATCTGCCCAAGTGTTGATGACCCGGCCTTGGCTGTCAATCACTGACTGGTTGAAGTTGAAACCATTCAGGTTGAATGCCATCGTGCTGATTCCCAAAGAGGTGAACCAGATGCCGACGACGGGCCATGCACCTAACAAGAAGTGCAAGGAACGGCTGTTGTTGAAGGAAGCGTATTGGAAGATTAACCGACCGAAGTAGCCGTGGGCTGCCACGATGTTGTAGGTTTCTTCTTCTTGTCCGAATTTGTA
>NZ_JAMPKG010000065.1:0-19541 GCF_039962015.1 Trichocoleus sp. AS-A1
TTGGGAAGAACAACGAAATCGAGAATCCTCTAAGATTGATTGGCAATTTACTACTGCTGATGCTCGCGTTAAGCTCAAGCGTCTTTACCCATCAATTTCGCCTTGACACTCTACTAGGAGTGTTAAGAGTTTAAAAAACTTAAAATATAGAAATGATATTTATTCACGCTGCTAACCAGCCGCATACAGATTAACCAAATGACTGCCTTGAATCTCAACGCAGCTTTGTTGAGGTTTTAAGTGCCAATCGGTTGAGTAATGCCGCAAGCGGTGTCTTTGGCTTGCTGATTGAGAGCCTTCAGCGCTCCAACAACCTGTTAGATAGTGGCTTTCGCTCTTCTCTTCTCAGCATCGCTGCCCCTTCTAATGTTAGCGATGCCGCCTGGGTTGCTTTCTCAACCAGCATTAAATAAAGCTTTCTGGGCAATGGAATGTAACAACTAATCACACTTCTTCATCAACCATCAACCCTGCTTGCATCAGGATTTTGGGTAAATCTAAAATAGCTATCATCTTTTCGCCGTAAGCAACCGTTCCTCGGAGGTATTCATCATTAACAGAACGAGCTGCGGCAGGTACTGGCATCATCTCCGACAGGTGCAAATACATTACATCCAATACCTCATCAACTATCAAACCAGCCACTAGATCGTCGATGCAAGCAACCATCGCCTTCGCTGTATTCTCTAGATTACCCAATGGTAAATTTAATACCCCACGAATATCGATTAATGTCAAAATCTCACCCCGCAAATTCATATTGCCGACAATATAAGGTGGGCAACAAGGAATCGGAGTAACTTTGCGAATATCAGTAAATTCGCGCACGTTCCCCAAATCCACCCCAAAATATTCACCATTTAAATTAATCACTGCCATCGGGCGGCTTCCCGTAAAATCTTGGTTCTCCGCTTGTCGCCTTAAATTTTCTGCCCGTTCCTGGAAAATCGCTATTTCTTCTGAGGTTTTATTGGAGAAAAATAAGCGTCTCTCTTTGGGAGAACCAAAGGCAATATCAGCTTTTGTTTCTGGATTTGGCGATGTTTTTCCTGTAATTAATGTTTCAATTTGTTCTGTAAATTGGAGAAGCTTTTCTGGGTTTAGTAACATCACGATATCTGCCTCTAAATTGGCAATCCCCGTAACAAAATGGGGTTGATTCGCGATTTTTCGTTTATAGGAAAAATCTGCCGCGATCGCATTATTGTAAATTTTCTGCACTTCATGAACTTCATTGACAATAATGCCAAATCTAAATCCCTGACACACCAGAACAATTACACTATCCGTAAGGCAATATTCTGGGAATCCGTACCCTAGGCGAAAATGAAGATCCATGACTGGTAAGATTTCACCCCGGAGATTAAGCACTCCTACCATTTCAGGAGGTGCTTCTACGATTGGCGTTAACTCTGGGAGAAAGAAAATCTCTTGTACTGAAAATGCTTCTACTCCATAAAGGGAAGCATTCAAGCTGAAAATAATATATTGTTTATATTCCATAGAGATTATAACTGTGGTTGTAACATTTTTTGGATGTGTACGATCAATTCTCCAACGGTCATTTTTTCTGGGGATTCAACTATCGATTCTTGAGGTAATTTTTTTAAAATTTCTAAAGCAACTGTTCGCATTTTTAAAGCTCTAGAAAGATTTCCTTCTAGTTCGTAAATGCCGCTAATTTCCAGATATGCCGAGATAGATGAAGGCACTAAGTAAATAATTTTTTTTAATAAACTTTTAGCTTCTTCAACATCCCCCCGTTCTTCCGCAATATGGGCGAGTAGGTATAAAGGTTTTTCAGAAAGAGAATCGATTTTAAGTGCTAGTTGGCAGTAGTGAACTGCCTTGTCATATTCACCTAAGTTGGCATATATTTGAGCCATCAGATAGTAAGAGTCAAAGTTTTTGGGTGCCAAAGCGATCGCTTGCTCTGTTTTTTGAATTGCTGAGGGATAATACTTCTGTTTAAAAAGGGTTTTAGCTTCACATATAAGTGTCTGAAAGGTTGAAGTATTCGTCAGGTTCTCGCTGATTTCAAGATTAGAGAAGCGTCCGCATTCATTGACTTCGTTACTAATTTTATATGTTACTTGTACAAGAGAATAAGTTTTCGGGACTAATTGTGCAAGTTCTATTTTTACCTTATTTGCCGCTGGGGAAGATGGGCAAAGTATTGGTTCTTCAGTGTCAGAATAAACTTTTGCTTTCTTCCTTGAAAGCTTCCCTCCAACCGTCTCTTTAGGGCGTTGATAGATCGTTGATTCGGGAAACGACTCCGTGTGAAATAAGCTGATATCTATCCCCTGAAGTTCCGCATGAGCCGTCAAAAGATATCCTCCTGGTTGTAAAGTATTGTAAAATTTATTGACAACAAGTGAAATAGCAGGTTTATCAAAATAAACAAAGACATTTCGACAAAGAATTAAATCAATATTTTGAACATCTAAAAATAAATCAGGAAAGGGCGTTTTAATTAAATTGACAGTTTTGAAATTAACCATGTTTTGAATGCTGTTGTTAATTTTCCATTCCGTCCCATGTGGCTCAAAGTAGCAGCTTTGTAGTTTCTGGTCTAACAATCGAAATGACCAAGAACTATAAACTCCTTGTTTTGCTTTATTGATAGACTCTTGATTGATATCTGTTCCTAAAATATAGAGATTCCAGCTTTCCCAATCTGGAATGAGTTCGGTGAGGAGAATAGCTAGAGAATAAGGTTCTTCGCCAGTTGAGCATCCCGCGCTCCAAATTCGCAGGGTTTTCGTTTGCTTTTTAGCGGCTATCAATTGCGGTAAAATTTGATATTTTAATAGAGAAAACTGACCTTTATCTCGAAAGAAGTAACTTTCGCCAATTGTTAACAAATTCGCTAGTTCTTGCCATTCGCCCTGACTTTGATAAGTATCGGTTTCTAATAATTGGTAATAAGCCTCAGGAAGATAGATAGAAATGACGTTCATCCGGAAGCAAATTTTTTCACATAAAGCTTCTCGCTCTTGCGGACGAATCTGTAAGCCTATATGAGTCCCAATGAGTTGTATAAAACGCTGTATGAGAGCTTCATTAAATTGTCTTTGAAATGACACGGAATCTCCTTCTCATTAAACTTCCCTGGTAGGACGAGTAAATAGCTTACTGAATACAAGAGGGCGATCGCTTTAGCGGCAGACGCATTCCTCGGCAAGGGCAACGCTTAGTCGTGTTGAGTGGTTACAGGCAAGGAATCATAGGAATTTCAATCCAAAACTCTGCTCCCTGTCCTGGTTCTGACACGCACTTGAGCATTCCGCCATGTTTCTCCACCACAATTTGGTAGCTAATGGATAGCCCCAAACCAGTTCCCTTGCCGACTGGCTTGGTGGTAAAGAAGGGGTCAAACAGACGCTTGATAACGTTCTCTGGCATTCCTGGGCCATTGTCTCGAATCCGAATCACAACGACTTGGTTCTTGGTCATTGGTAATGGATCTTCGGTGATTGGCGTCAGCGACGTGTTAGGGCTTCCAGTCTCTTCCTCATTACCCGTTAGACGATTACGGATTTCGGTGGCGATAGTAATTTTCCTTGGTTCGGGTTGGCTGTCGAGGGCATCAATCGCATTGCTGAGAATGTTCATGAACACTTGATTGAGCTGACCGGCGTAGCAATCGACTAAGGGAAGATTGCCGTACTCCTTCAAGACTTGAATCCCGCCGTAAGCGCCATTGGGTTTCAGACGGCTATGGAGAATTAGCAAACTATTGTCGATTCCCTCGTGGATATCGACCGGCTTCATTTCAGCTTCATCCAGACGAGAGAAGTTCCGCAATGACAAGACAATCTGACGGATGCGGTCAGCGCCCATTTGCATGGAAGATAGCATTTTGGGCAAGTCATCAATGATGAACTCTAAATCAATCTCTTCCTCCTGCGCTTGAATTGCGGGAACGGGATTGGTGTAGTGCTGTTGATAGAGGTGTACGAGATCGAGTAGGTCTTGAATGTAGTCGCTGGTGTGGCTGAGGTTGCCGGTGATGAAATTGACTGGGTTGTTGATTTCGTGGGCGATACCGGCGACCATTTGACCCAAGCTGGACATTTTTTCAGTCTGAATCAGCTGAGATTGGGCTTGTTTGAGATTGTGCAATGCTTGCTCTAGTTGTTGCGTCTGGGTTTGCGCGGCACGGGCGGCGGCACGACTTTGGGCGTAGAGTTCTGCTTGGTCAATGGCGATCGCTAGCTGATCCACGACGCCTTGCAGTAGCTCAATTTCGCTGTCAAGCCAGGGACGAGATCCACTGCTATGACTACAGACAATCGCGCCTAAATGACCGGCGTGGGTTTTCAAAGGTAGCAGCAGCACCGAACGAACGCCCAAATTGCTCAGTAGAGGTGCGATTTGCATTTCTCCATCCTCGGCATTTAGGCTGCGATCGCTTGTCAGATCGTCAACCCGCAACGTCTGAAGTTTGCGGATTTTGTCGCTTAGGGGATCGAGTTTTTCTGGGGGACACTCGGAGAGCAAACTCGGTCTACTCCCGTCTGTTGTCGCTTCGTGAGTTACGGTCAGACTCGCCTGATTGGACTGCGCCCAGCACCACAAATACTGACATTGGTCAACTTGCAACAAACCGCGAATCTCATTGACGGCAGTTCCCAGGATGGTATCTAGGTCGAGGGAATCTCGAATCTGGCTTGCCAATCGGAACAGCAAGGCTTCCCGACGTGCGGAGAGGGCTTCTTTCGCCCAAGACCGATCGATGGCGATCGCGATCGCGTTGACGACCCACCCTAAGACTTGATGAACGGCTTCGGTAAAGCGTTGGCTGCTGCATACAGCCATGACGCCCACCAGTCGCTCTTCGACAATCAGGGGATAGGTTGCTAAATAGCTTTCGGGAATTCGCAAACAGCTTTCAGCAACAAAATCATCGTACAAGCGGGCTTCCAATCCGCCCCCAGACCGATAATTACTATCCTGAGTTAGGTAGGGTTGACGAGTTTGAGCGACGAAGCCGACGAGGGTACCGTCTAGAACCTGGTGACGCTGAGCCAACAAATCTTGCCAATACAATTCGCTGTCTCGATCAACCCTTGTCGTTGCTTGCAATTCCAAGCGATTGAGTTTTTGGTTAAATGTCCAGATACAAGCAAAAGTTGCATCGAGATGCTGCACCATTGCTTCCGTACAGTGATTGAGACTTTCCGATAAAGACCCAGCCGCACCCAAAGCAGTACCGATTTCTGCTTCTAGGGTCGAGAGGCGCGATCGCTCCATCAGTGCTGCTTCTGACTGTTTGCGACCTGTAACATCCCGGAAATAAACCGATAGACCATCTTGATAGGGATAGCCCCGCACTTCAAACCACGACTCCAGCGGCTCGTAGAACACCTCAAAGTGAACCGTTACTTGATTGGCAACTGCCCGCTGGTACTCCTGATAAAAATTAGAAGTGACTGCTTCTGGAAACTCATCCCAAATACACTGATTAATCAACTCATCTTTGCTTCTAAATAAAAGCTGCTCTGCCCGCGAGTTCAAATAGGTGAATCGCCACTCGGTATCTAAAGTAAAGAAAGCATCGGTAATACTTTCCAAAATGCTCCGAGTGCGGTTCTCGCTGTTGACAGCCGCCTCGCGTGCCGCCTGTTCTCTCGCCAAAAGCTGGATGCGCTCCTCCTCTTGCCGCTTGCGCTCGTCGATATCCGTGTTCGTCCCAAACCAACTAACGATCCTGCCTTCGTTATCATGCACGGGTACCGCCCGTCCCAAGTGCCAGCGATAGTTTCCCTCAGCCGCATTCAGCAGGCGAAATTCAACTTCGTAAGGCTCTCCCGTAGAGAGAGAATGACTCCAGCGGGCAATACACCCTGGCACATCCTCCGGATGCAGCACATCTTGCCATCCCCAGCCCACCATTTCCTCGAAGGTGCGTCCGAAATATTCTAGAACGCGCTGGTTCACATAATCGAGTGCGCCATCTGGCTGTGCCGTCCATACCTGTTGCGGAATCACTTCAGCTAAAGCGCGAAAGCGCTGTTCGCTCTGCCGTCGTAATTCTTCTGCCCTTTTGCGCTCAGTGATGTCTTGACGGATTGCTACATATTCAAGGGGTTTTCCATCGGAATTTAAGACGGGCACAATGGTGGTATCTACCCAGTAACAAGTTCCGTCTTTGGCTCGATTTCTGATTTCGCCATGCCAGACGCTGCCACTACTGATGGTTGCCCACATCTGCTGAAAAAATTCCTTGGGGTGATAGTCAGAATTGACGATGCGGTGATTTTGTCCGAGCAGTTCCTCTTTGGAGTATTGAGAAATTTCGCAGAATTTATCGTTTACATAGTTAATCTTTCCGGTGGAGTCAGTAACTGCCACGATTGAAGATTGAGCGAGTGCAAACTTGATGTCTGCCACTTCTTTGAGGGATTCAGACAGTGCAAATTCAGCTCGCTGACGCTGTTGTTGTGCATGAGCGTCTTTGATGGTAATCATCAAGTATCCGGCAATATCAGTTAAGGTGGCTAGCTCATGTTCGCTCCATTTGTATGGTTGCGGCGAGTCAAAGCACAGCAAGCCTACTAACTGGTCGGAATACGGAAACGGTACGTCAAGCATAGACTGAGTTTGGACTGCCAGCAGGACATCAGCGAGAGGTGCTAGCCGGAAGTCTTGGGTAACATCGTTACAGATGAATGATTCGCCCATCTGCAAGGCATTGAGATACTCCGGAGCCGCAGTGAGGTCAACCACCGCTCCTGAGAGTTTCGGCATTCCTGGCGGCTCGATGGCGGAAATTACCGTCAAGATACCTTGGTGATTAATCGTTGAGTAAGCTATTCGCAGATAAGGGAAATATTCGCTAATTTGTTTGAGGGTGCGCTCAATTATTTGCTCTATCGACAAACCAGATCGGGTTTTAGTCGAGATGCTGTTAAGCAACTGAAGACGAGTTTTGCTCTTCAGAAGCGCTGTCTCGGCTCGCTTGGAGAGCGTGATATCTGTCTGAATGCCAACCAAGTAAAGTAAATCGCCATTATCTGAGAACACGGGCGAAATTTTTAATTGGTTCCAGAAAGGTTGACCATCTTTGCGATAGTTTAGCAGCGTGACTTTAACTTCTTTCGCTTGAGCGATCGCATTCCTAATTTTTGCGATCGCTTCTGGATCGGTATCGGCACCTTGCAAAAACCGGCAGTTACGACCAATCGCTTCCTCTGGCTGATACCCAGTAATTCGGGTGAAAGCTGGGTTCGCGTAAACAATCGGGCAATTTGGTTGATGGGGATCGACGATGACAACTCCATCTGAAACTGACTTTACAGCTTGTGCCAGTTTCAGATTTTCTGCGGCGGCTCGACGCAAGGCATCTTCAGTTTGCTGACGTTTGGTGATATCCATAACTGTGCCGATCGTGCGAACCGTTGTTGCCGTTTCGCTGTAAAGAACTTTGCCTTTTCCCGCTAGCCAGCGGATACTGCCATCAGGACAGACAATGCGGAATTCAATCTCGTGGTCTGTTTTACCCTGAATAGAGTCAGCGATCGCCCCAGCGACAAGTTCCCGATCTTCAGGATGAACCCATTTTAGGAAGCATTCCTGAGTTGCGTCAGTGCCCGGAACTAAACCCAATAGCCCCTCTAAATTATCAGATCCTGTTGGAGCGATTCCTTCACCTGTCAAAAGATTAAAATCCTCAATGTTAGTGCCAGAAGCTGCTCGTCCCAACTGAAATCGGGTTTCTTTCTCCTGAAGTGCTGCTTCAGTTTGCTGTTGATTGATGATAATTTGTTCGAGGTTTGTTAAGTTTTTTCCCAGTTGTAAGTGAGCGATCGCTTGCCTTCCTAATGTTCCCAGTGCTTGCTGCTGTTCCTTGCTTAAATCTCGCGGCACATCATCGAGGGCAGATAGCACCCCTACCATCACGCCCTCAGACGTGACTAAGGGCACACCCGCATAAAATCGGATTTTTGGATCGAATTTCACCAAGGCATGGCTAGCAAACCGTTTATCAGACAGGGTATCCCGAACGAGCATCAACTCGCATTCGCAGATTTCTGGTTGCAGGATGGCATAAGTGCAGAAAGCAACATAGGCGTCAGTGTCTGGGGTAGAAATGCCCAATTTTGACTGAAGCCAATGTTGTTTGCCATCCATAAAGCTGAGCAAAGCCATCTTTGTCTGGCAAATATAGGCTGCTAAACGGGTCAGATCGTCGAAAGCAGCTACAGATATTTGAAGATACGCTAGCTCCGGAGGAGCTGTAACGCTGATGCGATCGGGGATAGAGTTGAGTAGCGGACACCATCCCAGAGCATCGAGCGGGATTGCTCCGTTTCCAGGTATTCTTGCGTTCATGTTAAGCGCCCTTTTCTGCGAATGCTGCACTTTTTAGGAGCTAGCTGTATAAATGTTTACTTTTATTAAAACCGGATGATGAAGGCACTCTTTGAGACTTACTTTCCCTTTGCCTCTATGAGAAGCTTTATTGAAAGTTATATGATGTAGATGTTCCCTTATTTAGTTACTGAACTTAATCTTTGATACTGCATCGCTCAAGTTAGGTTAGTTGATGCTAGCCACAGACTAAAAGAAACAACAGCGTAAAGTTTAGGTAGGCAATACCCTCTTCACCGCAATTGCCAAGCCACCATCCGTCTTTAGGGAAAGCTAGGTTTTTGGCTGCAAGCAGAAATGCGATCGCGCTTCTGCTTGCAGCCTGCTAACGAAGCCTTTCTAGAGCAACTTGGCAGAACCTTCTCTATCTAGGATTCCCGTCAAGGATATATTTCTATCACAGACTGATATTTTTTGATTAACAAACACCCCATCCGCTCTTTTAGTATTTTTATCTTTACAAAACAAATGCAGCTTCAGTTTGTTTTCTTGTTACAATTATTTAACTATATTCCCGTAATTCTTCTATTCACTGAGCAATAATCCTCAAGCTATAGTGCATATAGTAGAATGTTTATTTTAATAAAATTCAATTTTTGTAAAGCCTTTTGAGATAGACAAACATTGAACAAACATTTATTAATAAGGAGTCCTAAAAAACTCAACGAAACTAGAAAAGCCTTAAATTAAGAATAGCTGGACAGGATAGATGTATTCTGACAAAGGAAAGCGATGCTCTCTTACCTACTGGGGCTGACGTTAGAATAATTTGGATTGGGCTTTTTAATCGCCTTTGAACCAAATTCAACGATTGTAGGTTTTTGTATACTAAAAATTGGGTAAAGAAGATGTCTTCAACTTTAAGTGATATACCGACTATCCTAGCAGTGGATGATAGTAGCGTCATGCAGACGCTGATCAAACGTGCCCTAGAAAGAGACTACAGAGTTTTGGTGGCAGATAATGCAGTAGATGCCTTATCGGTGATTTACCACCAGCAGATTTCAATTTTATTACTGGATGTTTCCATGCCAGGGGTAGACGGCTTAGAACTCTGCCGCACAGTCCGGAGTTTACCGCAATTTAGCGAGCTACCCATCATCATGCTGACAGCCCGAGACGGAGTTTTTGATAAAGTACAGGGGCGTCTGGCGGGTGCAACTGAATATTTGACAAAACCCTTTGAGGCTGAGCAACTGCGCCAGATTGTTGGCAGTTTTATTAATTCAAATTGTTCAACTGAAATTTAATTTCCACTCCCTCAAACTAGAAGTGTTAGCGTAGCGAATACTTGTTGGTTAAAATTAGTTACCAACACGATGCCATTGGTTCACATCCTCAACTTCTCTCTCAAGTCGGGGATCTCGCCTTCAGGAATCATTTAAGACGGTTACAGTTATCCTAATCCTGGGTTATTTTGCTGATAGCTAATCGCAAAAATAAAGGTTTGAGATTAGCCATTAGCCATTCCTACTTTTCCGTCAGCGTGAAAACTCCATCCCAGTTATCAGGAGGCGGTTCTTGGAGAAACAACTGACAGCGTTTCAGGTGCAAAGCAGCCGCTTTGTCGTTTTTGTCAATTTCTTCCAGAATGGTACCAAACTCACCCATTGCGCGAGTAAACTTGCGATTTAGGTAATACTCGCGTCCTTTATGGTAAAGCTCGATCGTCATTTGCTTTTGATCTGAGATTTTCTCTTCCCGCAGTCCCACCAGTTCATAGATATTCACTGGCGTAGTCTTACCTTTGACTCGAATACAATCAAGTTCTCTTGCCCAAATCAGATTCTTGCAAGGCTGATAAGTGCTTTCGCTAATCACAATATCGCAACCATATTGTTTGCTAGCACCTTCTAAGCGAGATCCCAAATTCACTTCGTCACCAATTGCGGTGAACTCCATGCGCTTACTGGAGCCAATATTACCGCTAATTACCGTACCGGAATTAATCCCAATCCCAATCTTAAACGTTGGGAATCCGATGTCTTGGCGACAGGCATTAAATTCTGTCAAACGATGACGCATTTCGACGGCTGTTTGTACCGACATCCAGGCATGATCCGGCAAGGGTAAGGGAGAACCAAAGACTGCCATAATGGCATCGCCAATATATTTATCGAGGGTGCCTTTGTGTGTAAAAACAGCGTCTACCATCGACTCAAAATATTCATTGAGCATCTGCACCACGTCTTCTGCATTCATACTTTCGGTTAAGGTGGTGTAGCTGCGAATATCTGAGAACAAGATGGAAACTTCTTTTTTATCGCCCCCTAGTTTGGCATCACCGCTATTGATTAACTGTTCTGCTAATTCTTGAGTCATGTAGCGGTACATCGTACTCTTGAGCCGTTTCTCCTGAGAGATGTCATCCATCACCACCAAGGCACCGTAGACGTTGTTATTGTCGCTGGCATCTGCAATGGAGTTAATTGACAGGTGAACGCTATGTTGTTCTTCTTCTGTAGAGAGCAGAGTTTGATCGGGGTAGTATTGCTGGCGGCTTTTTTCTTCAGCGGCGTCTATCGCAGCTTTAAACCATTTAGAAAAGTCACCTTCTTTGATGCGGATCAGATCGGCAATTTTTCTACCTTCTATATGGTCTTCATTTTTAAATCCTAAGAGTCGCTTAGCGCTTTCATTCGCTGCAATAATCTGACCGGATTTATCAGTAGAGAGAACTCCATTAGAAAGGCTGCGGAGAATATCACGCTGCATTTGTTCTTGCTGTTTGACCGTAGCAAACAGTTTGGCATTTTGCAGCGCTACACCGGCTTGAATATTAAATGCTTCCATGAAAGCTTCATCGCTTTGATTAAAGCTTGCCTTCCAGCATTCGGGGGGTTCGGGCCAAGTTTCCGGATTATAAGGGGGAAATTCTCCCTGTTTTTTCTTATTTACAAGTTGGGTGACACCGATCAACGCTTTGTCAGCGTTAAAGATTGGCATGCATAATAAGCTACAAGTACGATAGCCATTTGCCTGATCGACTTGTTTAGATACTTCAGAATCTGGATCGGCATAGAGGTCAAAGGAGATATTCAGGGGTTTGCCGGATTCAGCAACTTTCCCGACATAACCTTTTCCGACTGGCACTCGCAGTTCTCGCATGGAACCGTCGGAAAGAGGGATTCTTGTCCATAAGTCATGGCGATCGCTATCTAACAGCCACAGGGTGCTACGATCTGCATTCATCAGCTCCTGGGCTTCATGCATCACCCGGTTCAGGGTATCTTCTAAGTCGAGATTGCTTTGGCTTAAGGATCGAGTCGCCTTCATCAAGGCATCAGAAGCCCGCTGTCTCTGCGTTGCCATGTAAAAAGAGCGGGAACTTTCTAGAATCAGGCGAATGGAAGGCGCAAATTCTGCAAAAATTCTTTCATCTTTTGAAGTAAAACCATTGAGATCGATTCTTTCCCCTAACGGCTTTCCTGGCTGATTTGGTAAATTTAATTTATTAATTAATTGAACGACAGCGACTAAATTTCCCTCTTCGTTTACCAGAGGTAAAGTCAACATCGTATAGGTGCGATAGCCATTTTCTTGGTCTTTCTTTTTGGCGAACGCAGAGCGCGGATCTTCGTAAAAATCAAAGGGAATATTAATACTTTTTTTATGGGTTGCTACCTCACCGGCAATGCCTTTATCGGCCGGAATCCGCAACTCTAAAGGTCGCCCCTCTGCGCCTTCAGCAAGAATTGACCAGAGTTGGTTCTTTTCTTCATCCAGTAAATAGATGGTTGTGCGATCTGCGCCGAGTAATTCTCCGGTTTTTAAGGTAATGGCATTCAACATTTCTTGAAGAATGGCATCAAACCCCTGACTATCAGTCAACATCGACAGGGTTTGATTGACTACCTGAAGTTTTTCTTCGACACCTGTGACGACTTCTTTGAAAGTTTCCTTATTCAGTGGGGCAAGAAGTGCCGTAAAACTTCCTTCTTTTGTGGCTAATGCACCACCTGTACCAGTAGGAATATTTGTAGAGGTTTGGGGAATTTGATTCCCTGTTTGATTTTCATCGTGGGGAACAACATCAATCACCCTGTCTGTATCGTTCCAACCATGCATTTTGGTAGATGAAGGTGTCATAGATTTTTTCAGATGCCTGAATTTGAGCGAGGTACGAGGCGGTGGAATTATCCTACAAATTTAACAGCCAAACTTTTTGTGCCTAGTGAGCAAATGCCATACTACTTACTCAACAGTTTACTCTTTGTTTTGGGGTTGGATAGAGGGCAGGTTATTTATTTGTTGTTATTAGTCTTGCGTCCATTATGTTTGACTGCGGCTTGAGCTAGCAAGGACTCTGCAAAAGCGATCGCATCTTTGGCAGAATGTCCCCCAGCTAGTGTTGCTAATTCTTGGCGGCGAGTCTGGTGATTGTCAAGCACGCTGACTCGGACAACCGTGCGTTCGGAAGCCTGAAGGATGTAAGATGTCGGGTCTTCTTCCCGGAGTCCTTGAATTGCTCTCTCTAAGGGGAGGGTTGGATGAATTGCTTCGGCGTTGGTTGTCGAGACTTCGCCCTTTTTCCCAGCCTTCTTGGAGGGATCTGGCTTCTGGCTTCCTTCAACGACGTGTTTATCGACGCGGAAATGGCGGTCAGCCATTGCGGCGACGAGGGGTTGGTGAGTGACGCAAAGAACTTGGTGTCCCTGAGAAAGTTGGTGGAGTTTCTCTGCGATCGCTTGGGCAACCCGGCCGGACACCCCAACATCGATTTCGTCAAAAATTAGGGTTCCGGCGGCTTCCAGTTGCGAGAAACAAGCTTTCAGCGCCAGCAGGAAGCGGCTCATTTCCCCCCCAGAGGCAGTGGCAGACAGCGGTTGCAGGGGTTCGCCTGGGTTGGGACTAAAATAAAAGGCGATTGCGTCGGCACCTGTTGCGGTTGGGGGACAAGGGGTAATTTTGACTTGAAACTGCACCTTTTCCATCGCTAAAGGCTTGAGTTCTGCCACGAGCCTGCTTTCTAGTTCGTTGGCAGCAACGCCGCGCAAAGCGGTCAACTGGTCAGCCGTGGATGTCAAAGTTTCATGACATCGAGAATAGATTTTTTCCAGTTCTTCGAGGGAGTGACCGCTATCGGTGAGGAGAGCGAGTTCAGCTTGGATGCTCTGACTGTAAGCGATCGCTTCCCCTAACGTCGGGCCATACTTGCGGCAAATCTGCTTCAGGGTGCGGATGCGCTCTTCTACTTCCGCCAGTCGCTGGGGATCGGCTTCTAAAGAAGCACCGTAAGCATTAATTTGCTGTCCGGCTTCCACCACTTGCGCCAGAGCCGTACTCACCATATCCAGAACGGGTTGCAGCGTGGCATCATAAGTCACCATATCAATCAGCGTGGCTTCAGCTTGACCTAATAAGTCTGCACCCGCTGACTCCCCCGCATCATTTTGATAAAGAGCTTGATAAACCTGATAACTCAGCTGTTGTAACTCCACCACATGACTTAAGCGCTGGCGTTCTTGTTCGAGCTGTTCTGGCTCATCCGGTTCGCTCAAATTAGCGGCAGTTAATTCTTGGGCTTGATACTGTAGTAAATCGAGCCGTTGCAAGCGTTGCTGCTCGGACTGACGGCGTTTGTCTAAGCGATCTCGTGCTTGTTGGCAGTCGAGATAGGCAGCTTGAACGACTGAGCGTTGCTGTAGCACCGCCTCGCCGCCATAGACATCCAGTAACTCTCGCTGAAGCGCGGGTGCCACGAGTTGCACGGTTTGACCTTGGGCAGTAATTTCTACTAAGCGATCGCGCAGGCGATCCATTAATTGCCGGTTGACCAGAACGCCATTGACGCGAGAGCGGCTGCGGAGGCTTCCTTGCAGGCAGGCTATCTCCCGACAACAAACCACGGCTGTATCATCCAGCAGCTCGATCTCTTGTTCGGAGAGCCACTCGGTCACAACTCGGTCAACCTTGAAGGTGGCTTCCACCAAAGCGCGATCGCTACCCGTGCGAATCGACCATTTGCTGACTTTTCCGCCCAAGGCGGCGTCAATCGCATCCAGAATAATCGACTTTCCCGCGCCGGTTTCGCCGGTCAGAACATTCAATCCAGAGCCAAATTCAAGCTCCAGATGGTCAATCAAGGCAAAGTTTTCAATCCGTAGGGACAGGAGCATGGAGCAAAATTCACCTTGAGGGAAGAGGGCAGGCAGTGGCAACCCAATGAACAATGGCAAGTGCGAAGCATTTGATGCTGTGCGAGTTATTTAAAAAAGGTACTGGGCTACCAAACTTAGTTTAGTGTTTAGTTTTAAGTCCCGAAACTTTTTCAGGGTAGCGGGAAATTGACCGAACTGGCATTGTCCCCAGCTAGAGCCGGAATACCTTGTCCTGGCGCTTCCCCTACTTATTGTTACAATACTTAACAGAGTTGCTCTGAGTCGGTTCCCAAGCTTATGAATGTTAAAAGAGTCTCCCCTATGTCACATCGGACAGACGCAAGCGATCGCATTTCTACAACAGGTGTGATGAAACCTGCCCAGACAGCGTCCGCCGCGCCAGGAGAGGCGGTCGTGGTGGAGTATGAGCTGACGCCGACAGCAGAGCAATATCCAGCAGCCGTAGATGCCCAAACCGCCTATATCCAAGCAGAAGAACTGCGCTACGACCCCGTCGCCATTACCGATTACTACCGGAGGCGTCCATTCCAAGTTTGGGGGCGATTGTTCAATATTCTGGTGCCGATACTCCGCTTTGGACTGAGTTTGTGGTGGGACAAGCAAACAGGTAGCGTTCCCAAGAACGAGCGGAAACGGGCAATTCGATTGCGGACAATCATCACGAGACTGGGACCCGCCTATATTAAGGTGGGGCAAGCGCTCTCGACCCGACCAGACTTAGTTCCGACGACTTATTTAGACGAACTAAGTCACCTGCAAGACCAACTGCCACCTTTTCCCAATGAATTAGCTTATCGGTTTATTGAGGAAGAATTAGGCGATCGCCCCGAACAAATTTACGCCGAACTCTCCCCCACCCCGGTAGCCGCTGCCTCCTTGGGACAAGTCTACAAAGGCAAGCTCAAGACTGGCGAAACCGTCGCTGTGAAGGTGCAGCGTCCCGGCTTAAGAGAAAACATTGCCCTAGATATTTACATCCTGCGTACCCTTGCCGGGTGGGCGCAGAGAAATCTCAAACAGGTGCGGAGCGACCTCGTATCCATCATGGATGAATTTGGCACCCGCATCTATGAAGAGATGGACTATACCCAAGAGGGTCACAACGCCGAGCGCTTTGCCTCTCTATACGGTCACTTACAAGATATTTACATTCCCAAGATTTACTGGGAATACACCCAGCGTCGCGTCCTGACAATGGAGTGGATTAACGGCACCAAATTGACCCAGCCAGAGGCACTCCGCGCTCAGGGAATTGATGCCGTTCATTTAATCGAGGTTGGCGTTCAGTGTTCGTTGCGGCAATTGCTAGAACATGGCTTTTTCCACGCTGACCCCCATCCAGGTAACTTGTTAGCGACGACTGACGGTCAACTTGCTTATCTGGATTTTGGCATGATGAGCGATGTGAAGCCTTATCAGCGGTATGGCTTAATTGAAGCCGTGGTTCACATGGTCAACCGGGACTTTGAAGGCTTAGCCCGCGACTACGTGAATCTAGAGTTTTTAACCCCTGATACTGACCTGACCCCGATTATCCCAGCTCTTTCCAAGGTCTTCAGCAATGCGCTGGGAGCCAGTGTCGCGGAGATGAACTTTAAGAGCATCACTGATGATATGTCGGCGTTGATGTATGAATATCCCTTCCGCGTCCCCGCCTACTACGCGCTGATTATCCGCTCTCTGGTCACGTTAGAAGGGATTGCGATTAATGTCGATCCCAATTTCAAAGTTCTCAGTAAAGCGTATCCCTACGTTGCCAAGCGCCTCTTGACAGACCCTTCCCCGGAATTGCGGGCATCTCTGCGCGACCTCCTGTTCAAAGACGGCAGTTTCCGCTGGAATCGTCTGGAAAATCTGTTAAAAAATGCCCGTTTCAGTGACGATTATGACCTGACTCAGGTGCTGAACCAGACTCTAGATTTTCTGTTCTCAGAGCGGGGTGCATTTATCCGGGAACACCTAACGGATGAAATTGTGAAGGGTATCGATTCGCTGGGACGCCGCACCTTCCAAAATGTCACGTATTCGCTACGCGAACGGGTAGGGATGACGGTGAATGAAGCACCGCCGTCGGCAGAAACGCCCGCCAGTCTGGAGCATATTAAACGGATCTGGGATATTCTCCAAGAAACGAGCGGATTTGACGCGATGCAACTGCTGCCTGTGATTCCCCAATTGCTGATGAAGCCAGAAACTCAGCGCATGGGTCAAAAAATTGCCGGTGGTTTGGTGCAGCGAGTTGCGGCGCGATTGATTCGGGACGTTTTACTTCAGGATGCGCCCCCAAAAGCCTCCCAGAACGGTCACACGCCACGTACTTATCCCCCAACATCACCACGCTTAGCGTTGCCGCCTGCTGCCGCGAGATAGGGCTGTAGAGACCGTCGGGGCACAGGAAAACTAGCTGGGTCATTGAAGAGCGTGAAGAGCGATCGCTCTGGTGACAATCTCGTTCAGTTGAGAATGATCTTAGTTAAGAATTATCTTAGGTTGGGTGGAGCGTCAGCGAAACCCAACTTTTGCTTTATTAGGTTGGTTTTCTGGGCTTAATCTCAACTCACACTTTGATTAGGAAACGTTTACAAGAAAGCTAAGTTTGAGGCGATCGCTTCCCGACTCTTGTTAATCTAAAGCAGCATATATTGCCAATTGGATGAATCTCTAAGGATTTTGGTCATGAACGCGCAACCACAGATAATTAGACAAAGTGACTTACTCAATCGGCTGGTACTCGATCGCAGTACAGCAGAAGAAGTCGGTCGGGTAGAGCAATTGTGGCTAAGTTCTCAATCTCACCAAGTCGTAGGGTTTAGCTGCAAGTCAGGATTTTTGGGTAGTCTGAAACAGGTGTTTAGGTGGGAGCAAATTACTACGATTGGCACCGATAGTATTATTGTCAACAACACTCCAGAAGTTATTGAACCCGAAACGCCAATTCAGAAAATTTCTTTAATTGGACATGAGGTGTGGACTGACGCTGGCAACAAAGCTGGCAAAATTATAGACTATCTCTTCAATCCTAAAACCGGCGCTGTTGTTAATTACTTATTTGTTTCTAGTGGTTGGCGCGGTGTTTTGAATGGTGTTTATTTGCTCCCGGTAGAAGCTATTTCTAGCACGGGTAGTAAACGAGCGCTTGTCGCGGATGCCATCGTCCAAACTCCGCAACAGTACACCCAGGGACTTAATCAAAAAATGAGTCAAGCCGCAGAGTTACTGAGAGAAGACTATAAGAAAACTCAGGATGATTTAGAAGCGCTAAAGCGCAGCGCTCAAAATATTGCTGAGCAAGTCAAAGACACAACTGAAACGGTGACTGGGATTGCTAAAGAAAAGTTTTCTGAGGCGACGCAGCGACAAGACACTTCTCAACCAAATGAGACGATAAAAACAATTGATACGACGGCTCAGTCTTTACCAAACGAGCCTCCAGAGCTACCTGGAAACACTAATTAAGCTAATAGGATAAAAAATCGATGATGAAGCACATCAAATAATCTTTACTTATCGGTTTTGATTCAGGTGATTGAGGGGCAACTTAACAGTAAAAGTCGTGCCGCTGCCAACTTCACTTTCGACAGCGATCGCACCATCGTGTAAATCAACACACTCTTTAACGATTGTCAATCCCAGCCCTGTACCAGAGATTGTGCCGACATTCGTTCCTCGATGGAATCGCTCAAACAAGCGTCGTTGGTCCTCTTTTGGGATTCCTATTCCCTCGTCCTGAATTTGGAAGATTGCCTCACGATCCTGACAGATAAGTTCAAAATGAACTTTGCCACCTCTAGGAGAATATTTAATTGCATTTGAAAGCAAATGGTCAATAATTTGTCGCAGCAGCTTTTTATCCAGGTAGGCGTTAGCACACTGCCCTTGATGAATAAAAGTAATCGCGTGTTGGGAGCCTATGCTAAGTTGCAATTCTTCCACCAACTCGCGGCTAAACTCTACTAAATCTACTGGTATGGGATTAAGCTCTAACTTGCCAGCCTCTGTTTTATCCAGAAGGAGGATGTCGTTTAACAACCGAGCCATTTGTTTGCTAGCGGCTCTTATTTTCTGGAAATGCGAGTCTTTTTGTACGTCAGATAATTTGTGTTTGTAGCGTTCCAGTAATTCAGCAGACATAGAGATAATTGTCAGTGGCGTGCGGAATTCATGAGATGCAGCCCTGATGAAGCGAGATTTGAGATTGCTAAGTTCTTTTTCTTGTTCTAGTGCTTTTCGGGTTTGTTCCGCCTGTTTATGGCGTTCGGTGATGTCACGCACCAGCCAGCGCAAACCGATTAAGTTGCCGGAGCGATCGCGTATAGCAGCCACGTTCAGTGCAGCTGGGAACGGCTGACCTTTTGAGGGTTGTAAGCGCACTTCCCAGTCGTGCAACTGCGGGAAGTGATTCAATTCGGTCAATATATCCCTAAAAGTTTTGCGATCTTCCTTAGCCACAAAAATCGCCATCGGTTTGCCGATTAGAGAATTTTGGGATCGGTTCAGCAAAGACGCCGCCGTGCGGTTAGCCTCCTGAACGATTCCAGAGGTATTCGTCACGATGTACCCGTCTGGGGCAAACTCAAATAGCTCTTGGTAGCGCTGGCGTTCTGCTTTTACAGTCTCGCAGGCGATCGCAAGTTGTTCGTTGCGTTGCTGCAACTCCTCTGTAGCCACCTGTAATTCTTCCAAAACCGTGGAGAGTTCCTGCAAAGCCTCCATTGTCAGTGTTTCCTGCGGATGCGGAAGGGATGGGGATTCCCTAGTACGCTGCCACAGCTCGTGCAGGCGCTGTTGTGCCGCCTCAATCTGTTGGTTAAAAATTTCCTCTTCCATCACGTACTTGTTCTGTGAGAATTAAGCTTAAGGGTTGATGCGCTTGCAGGAGTTTTCCTAAATTCACGAGCGATCGCTTCCTTCATACTCACAGATTTATCAGGGTAAGCGCATCTAAATTCGGGTGTAAATATGATACTAGAGAGATGCAATCTACCTCGAAGGGTGAGGCGGTTTCATGACAAAAAACTTAGACTCAACTACACCAGGTGA
>NZ_JAMPKG010000066.1:0-16792 GCF_039962015.1 Trichocoleus sp. AS-A1
TTGGGAAGAACAACGAAATCGAGAATCCTCTAAGATTGATTGGCAATTTACTACTGCTGATGCTCGCGTTAAGCTCAAGCGTCTTTACCCATCAATTTCGCCTTGACACTCTAGTAGTATTGGTTACGGTAAAAAGCGATCGCTCTTAGTTTTTTGCATTCAAAGTGATTTCAATCTGGCAGCAATATCGTAAAATCTGAGTGAGCTCGTGCGGGAGAAAGCGTAAAATGGACAGTCGAGTGTACGAATTTGACCAGACGCAGAACCAGCTGATTCGGGATCTTGCTCAGAAAATGCGCTTTGTTAGCTACTTTCTGATCGCTTTAGGGGTGCTTCTGGTTATAGATGGGATTGTCAGTATCGCAAAAGGTGAAATTGGCGGCATTATCACTGGCGTTGTTCAAATCTTCATTGGTTTATGGACAAGTAAAGCAGCCTCTTCTTTCCAGCTTATTGTCGATACTCAGGGAAGCGATATGGAAAATTTGATTGGTGCCCTTGGGGAACTTAGAAAACTTTATACACTCCAATACTGGCTGATATTGATAGCGGTCTTCTTTGTTGCTGTTGCACTAATTATGACAGTGATTTTTGGAACATTCCAAGTCACTCGATGACAGACGGTTGAGCGTTTTTTGGGATGGGAAATAAGTTCAGAAATAGGCAATATATCGCTTTTTACACCTATTTTTGAATCTTTAATTCTTAATTCCTCGCTCGCCATAGCGCAGTAGCCTTTCCAAAGTTGCCAAACGGTTATCCCAAACTTGAACTTGGTAGGGCTGCTCTATACCTTCCTGTTTCATCCATTGATTGAACTGAAATTTAAAAGCTTGGAGTGAAATTTTCGCCTTTGCCAGATTATTCGCAGAAGGATTCGCAGCCAGCTGATTCAGTGTATTTGAGAGAGCCTCTGATTGTTTGCGCCATTCCGAGAGTGCTGGTTCCTTAATCCCAAACTGGTTAGTTTCTAAAAGAAAATCCCATTCTTTTTGGAGTGCTGCGTAACGAGTCGCAGCGGCTAGGAAAGGTTGGCGATAAGGCAATGGTTCTGTGGATGATTTTATTTCCCTCCCCTGAGTGCGGCGGAAGATTCCTTGCAGATTTTCGTTGAGATTTTCGGCGGCAAATAGAGCGTAACCGCTGGCAGGAAAATTCCGCAGCGCTTGTATTTGATCGATTGCCACAACATCTGGCAGATTCAGTAAACGAATCGAGGGCAAAACTAGAGTTGAACCCAGTAGAGCCTGAGTAAGTAAAGGCTGTGCCAAACTCTGGAGTTTGTTAGTATCTAAAGCGTAAGTCATCGGCACCAGCAAATCTACATCTCCGCGCTGCGCCCAGACTTCCCAATGTTGTTGTAGTTTTTGTAAGCGCTCAGTTTCAGGAAAAGGAAACACTGCCGCTGACACAATCAGGTTTGGTTTTAAGGCGCGTAGGCTTCTCGATGCATCTGCTACAAAACTGTTGATGGCATTGGTGCGAAATTGCGTCCACTTTTGCCATAGATTGCGATCTTTCGGCGAAATCTTTGCCGGATCGACCCCGTGTAACTGCTGAAATTGCTGACGAGCCGCTGTACCGTAACCAAAAGCATAACCCGCACGGGGATCTTGAAAAGGATAGCGAATGTAATCGAACTGAATGCCATCCACTTGATAGTTCGTGGCAATTTCCCCCAACATCTGTATTAAGTAGCGCCGTACCTCCGGATTCGCCGGATCGAGAAACGTTTTTCCCGAACCCAAGTGGAATAAACGCCCCCGGTTATCGTAGCCTGCCCAGGTGGGATGCAGATCGAGTACCGGGCCGGGATACTCTTTCGGAAGCTTGACTAAGGTGTTATGACGCTGGTTGCCGACGGCGAAAATCCATACCCAGGCGTGCAACTCCATCCCGCGCTCATGAGCGAGTTTGACTGCGCTAGCTAGGGGGTCCCAGCCGCGTACCAAGGGATTCTGAATCTGAGCGACGCGACTGGGATAAATGGGATATCCCGCATTGACTGTTTCAAAAAAGACCGTGTTAAATCCTGCCGCTGCTAGTCGGTCGAAAATTTTTGCTAATTTTTGCTCCGAACCAGCGCTGACAATGGTACCGCGATCTAACCACATCGCCCGAATTTCTGACTGTCCTTGGGGTCGGTCAGTGGGATAGTTGTCCCAGAGAGTTCGTCGCGCCTGGAGCCATTGCTGTCGGGCAGCGCTGTAGTCTTTTTGGTCAACTAGCTGAAGAAATTTTTGCAACCCTGTCCGGGCAGTTTTGAGTGCTGATTCCTGATTAGAGCGTGAAGAAGTTTGAGCGATGAGCTTGGTTTGGGTTGAGGAATTATTTCCGTTTGCCGTTCCCACCTTGTTCGTGGCGTTGGCAGTTAACATTGCACTCTCAAAGCGTCCGATGAGCGCTTCCAACTCCTGGCGCATGGCGGTTGCTTGTCCGCCTGTGATGAGCTGGGAGCTTGGTTTTACTTCGAGTCCAGGTGGAGCCACTAAACCATCGGCGTTGACGTCTGCGGCTTGGGTTGCTGGGGCAGGAGGGAAAAGGATAGGGGTTCCCGACTGGGTGCGGGAAGCGGCAGGCGTCCCACCTGCCGCAGTCCCTGGAGAAACGGAATTCGTTGAATTTGGCTGCCCGTTTGGCGGGCGTGGTGTGGCAGCCGCAGTGGTTCCGGCTGGGGAGGAACACTGCTGGGGCGCATTGGTTGGTGCATTTTTGGCTGTTCTCACTCCCCCGTAGCGGTTCAGGGATGCCCGCAACCATGCGCTATCCAGGTTTGGGCTAGAGGCAGTATCGACACCCCAACGCCAGCCCAGAAAGACCGAGCGATCGGTGGTTACGACCGCCGGCGGATTTTCAACCGATTTCCAGACAGCAGCGGTTTGACTGGTCAATCCGGCGGGAATGATTACACCCCCTTGGGCGGTTCCGGCAAGTCCGTTCTGTTGCACCCAGCCCTGATTTTTAGCGGGTGCGGGTGCCAAGGTGGAGGGGCTTTGTAAGCCGAATCCCCAGTAAGCGCCAAAGAGCGATCGCAATTGCGATCGCACGTTCGCTTGGGAAAGGGTGCCTAAAGGCCCCGTGGCGATCGCTCGCCCGCCTTTACCCATCCATTCTTGGATTGCTTGTACCTGTACGGCACTGAGGGTTTCAACATTTGGTAAAAATAAAACCTGCGTCCCTGCTAAATCTGCCGCCTGCCGGACTTGTTGTAAATCCACCACACAGTAGGCAACACCACTTAGTCCCAGGCGGGTTGTAATCCCCTCCCATTGGTTAGCATTGTCCTGAGTTTTCACCACTCCCAGTACACCCGGTGCAGCACTGGCAGGAAAAGAACTAAAAAATAAACAGGAAAAATTTAAAACTAAAAATACCCAATTCCAAGCCTGAGATTTTTCTTTCCCCTGGCGTTCCCGCTTCAAACCAAAACCACTCCTCAACACAAGCTGCTCCTGAAATAGCTGTTAGCGATTAGCTTTTCATCCTTAGCCATCAGTTATCAGTCATTAGCCACAAACTAACGACTCATGACGAATCACCAATGACTTCTTTTAACAGCCAAGGGCTAATCGCTCATTCTAAGCAACGACCTCAGTTAGTCGCAACAAACTAATCACGAATGGCTAAGGACAAATCACAATGACTTTTTGACAGCGAACCACTGGTCCTAAGCAACGACCTCGTTAACTGGAAAGCGGTCAATTAGATGAATTGCCCGATAGGCATTGCGCTGTAACGAATCTGAAATGTGAGGCACATGAGGAATTTGAGATAAGAAATCCACCGTCCGTCGCAATACTCGGACGACATCCCCTTCATCTAAGCTGGTGTTAGAGCAGAGTTGATCCCATTGAACCCCTAACGCCCACTGTTCCACCAAACCTGTTAAGTCATATTCCATCCAGACTGGTAGCGCTACGCGATACCGCCGCTGTAGCTGGAAGAGGTTGCGCCGCAAGCCGCGCAAACCTCCCAAAGCTTCGTCCATCTCAGCCGGTGCATCGTAGTGCGTCCAGCTATCCGGTCGCATCGTTTCGGTCACAAAGGAGGCACAAGCAGCAGCTAAGTGGTGGGGATCTAATTCGTCGAGTTTACCCGACATCAAGGCTAAAGCCATCCACAGCTCGTTGTCACCCCGAATCGCAGCAGCGGCTTCTCCTAGGGGTGTCGGCATCACGCCCTCTAGCCCGCCCATGCGTTGCAAAATTTCAATCAAGTCCATAAATTCTTCCCAGTGGCGTGCCAGGCTGTCTTGGAACAAGCTCTGAAGCTGGGAAATTTGGTCTAGTAATCCCTCTCGGCGCTGCTGGCGCTTGAGGAGGGCGGCGGGATTGCCCCATTGATGGGCAGGGTGATTTTGCAGTTGCGCTTCCACTGCGGCTACTTGCTGCTGTTGCGCGACCACTTCTGGGGCCGTATCTTCTTCGAGATCCGCATCCGGACGACCGCAAGCGTCGTTCCGACAAGCCCAGCCAATTTGACGGGCAATGACCTCTGTGGATTCGGTGCCCTTTTTGCAATGACCGGGTTTTATCGGCATTTCCGGCGGGGGCTGTACGGATTTAACATTGGACACGCGGGGTAATTGGCTGCAAGCGACGACATCGGCAGCAGTGACTACATACCAGCGGTTATCTGCACCTAAGCAAATTAGATAGGGCGATTGACCGGAACCGCGTGTCTTGGTGACTAAGACAGCGGGTACAGGAGAAGACACCGGAATGTGTTTCCCTTTTAAACTCAACAACGTACCGGGTTCTACAGAAGCGATCGCCATCGCAATTTCCCGCGATCGCTCGGCTTCGGCTTGAGTTTGTAAAATTTTCAGTAATCGGCGTTCTTCTCTAAGACGTTCCTGAAGCTTTTCATACTGTTGCAGGCTCTTATCGTCTACTGATGCCAGATCCGCTTCGATTTTTGCCAGTTCCTCGGATAAGTCAGCGATCGCTTTCCGAGTGGGTTCGAGATGCACAGTCGCCAAATACTGCCCGAAGCTGCGTTCTACTAACTCTCTCGCTTCTTCCAGACTATGAGTTTGCAGCAAGTTCAAAACCATGCCGTAGCTGGGTGTAAACTGGCTCACCAGTGGGTCAGGCCCGTTGGTTGCCAAATAAGCCGCTTCCTTTGAGCCTTCAAAAGGCGTCTGCAAGGTCACTACATGACCCGTGGTGTCCATCCCCCGGCGTCCGGCGCGACCCGACATTTGCATAAATTCGCTGGGCGTCAGCAGTCGGTGTCCCCGGTCGGTGCGTTTGGAAAGGCTAGAAACTACGGTTGTTCGTGCAGGCATATTAATCCCCGCAGCTAAGGTTTCGGTGGCAAATACCACTTTTACCAAGCCCTCTTGAAACAGTTCTTCGACCAAACCTTTCCATGCTGGTAAAATTCCGGCGTGGTGAGAGGAAATCCCGCGCAGCAACGGTTCAACCCCGCCGCTACGGGCTGCTTCTGGATTGTGGGCTAAAAATGCTTCAACTTTCTGTTTTAAAAGTTTTGCTTCTTGTTCGTTTACCAGCGTCACTTCCCGCAATTCATCCACCGCCTTGTCACAACCCCGGCGGCTGAAGATAAAGTATATCGCTGGCAACATATCCCGTTTCCACAAATGGCTCAGGACATAAACTAAACTTGGGCTGTCTTGCTTTTTGCCTTTTTCTTTGGTTTGTGGGCGCTTGGGCTTGAGTCGCGGATTTATTTTTTTTTGCGAGTCATCGAGGAGGGGAAACAGTCCTTTGGGATTGCAGAAGTGAAACTGCAAGGGAACGGGACGAAAATCGGAGTAAATCAGCTTGGTGGGGCCATGAACCCGATTTAACCAGTCAGTGAGTTGATCGCTGTTGGCGACCGTTGCCGAAAGCGCGACCAGCTGAATTTCGTGGGGACAATAAATAATGGATTCTTCCCAAACCGTGCCCCGCTGTCGGTCGTTCATGTAGTGGCATTCATCTAGCACCACGGCTTCTACACCCGTCAGGGAGGTACCGACTTCGCCGATGCGGGTGCCATAGAGCATATTCCGGAAAATTTCCGTGGTCATCACTAAGACTGGAGCATCCCGGTTGATGGACGTATCGCCGGTCAATAACCCTACCCGGTCAGCCCCAAAGCGATCGCGGAAGTCCCGTAATTTCTGGTTTGATAGCGCTTTCAGGGGTGTAGTGTAAAATACCCGCTTGCCGCGACTCAGGGCGCGGTAAATGGCGTATTCCCCAATCAGCGTTTTTCCCGACCCGGTAGGGGCACACACAACGACCGAGCAATCGGCATTTAACGCCGCGATCGCTTCCTGCTGAAACCGATCCAGTTCAAAGGGAAATAAGGTCTTGAGGTCTAGCTCTGGTATGGTAGTGGGCACGGTACGGTCAAATAGTTCCATTAAAAAATTGCAAACAGAATTCAGCCAAATCTCGCCATCAACTGTCTTCTTGTGCTTCCTTTAATTCTAAAGGACTTCCCAGGAATAAATTATCTTAACAATGGCTCTAGGGACGCGGTATTCAATGGCTCCCAAAGATGGCACATCGCTATTTTTTTAGGGAATTCCTTTCAGTGCAAATTAGCACCCAATCGGCGGGATGCACCAGATTATCGACTTATCGATTTCGATCATGACGCTTGCCCTGAGAATCGTGACGCTATTTGCTTTTCTAGGTGCCATTTCCCGAAGCTAGCCTCTCAAGTCACTTGAAACCGCTTTACGAAACTTCAAGTTTATTTGTAGCGGCAGAATAATAGAGCAATTGTCACTATAATAAATAATATAGCTAAAATTCATGGAAAATCACGATCGAAAAGCCTGAATTATCGCCAATACCTGTCTGTTTCTATTTAAATCTTTCTTCTGCTTTCTCTGGCAAATTTGACGCTTTTTAAATATTTTCTGAAAAGCCTCTCAATCGCAATCTAAGTTAGCCTTTTCCATCGTCGGCAATTCCCACATCTTCTGATGAAAAGGACTGGAGGGTAGAGGATGTAACAAGTAATACAGCGATTGCCAGCAGAGATACGGTTATGCGAAATTGCGATCGCTCAAAAAGATGAAATCTAAAATCATCCTTTTGGCAGATAGATAAAAGCTGCATTTAATCCTGACCCAGGCAGAGGGAATGGGAAGAAATGGGTATCTACTTCTCAAAAAAGGCAGAAGTCGGATTCAAGATGACAGGCAAGAATTTTTATCCGTACTGATCCAGCAGCCAATTTGCAGTGTTGGGTTTCGTACTTCACCCCTGCACGCCCCCCAACCGACAAAATGACATGGTTGTAATTCGGTTCTCCTACTAACTGAATTGGTTTTCTAGTACCCAATCCGAATGAGCGGGTTCCAAACCCCCCTAACAGGCCTCAGTCCCTTATTTATCCTTCCTAAACGTCGGTGCCACAAGCCAACGGACACTACCCTGCCAGCATGACGGTGACGGATACCGCTCACCGAAAAATTTCCGATGGAAACCGGATCATCTATCAGCGATTGAAACAGGCGCTGAGTCTTGGTTTGCGTCGCCAAATTTTTGTGGCGGTATGCGACGATCTCACCTTGAGAAATCGTCTGGCTGCCCGATTACACGCAGAATTAGCGATTTCGGAAGGCGAAAGAAGAAACAAGTCCAATCGCATTCATTCATCCTTCCTACCGAATCCCGGCTCCTTCCAAGGCTACCCCCGACTGGTTAGCCTGAACTTAAACTTGAGCCAGCCGCATCCCATCGCTCAAATCAATCGCTGGTTAGCCAAACACCCGCCCCCTGACAACAACCCACCCGGATTTCAAATTTTGGGGGTGGAGTTATTAACCAAGCAGCCAGCAACGGTACAGGGATTATTTCTGCGCTCTCTCAGGGGAATTGAGCGCAGTTTGCCGCGCTTAGAATCTAGCTTGTTGCTGTGGATGCCTCGCCCTTGGTTCCGGGCGATTCAGCAGTCGGCACCTGAGTTTTGGCGGTGTCACACCGGCTTATTTGAGTTTGAAGGGGAACCCACGCCTGTATCTGAAGAGACGTGGTATCCGTCTCTACAATTCTCAGCGCCCCGCGAACAAGCTGCTGAACAAGAGACGGCAGTACCCCAAGAAAATCTGTGGCACATCCTGAACCGTGACTTCGCTAAATATGGTGATACCCGTTCGGAAAAGTCGGTTTCAGGCAATGATTCTGGTAAGGAAGAGGTAGAAGCAACGCCTCCGGGAGAGGAATCTCAGCATCCGGCGACAAATTCGCTAACTGATGCTTCTCCCGTACAGGAATCAGAAGACAAGAGCGATGAATCAGCATTCATTCATCCTTCCCAATCTGAAGCCCCTCATCAGGCGATTGAGAATTTGCCTCAGGTGCAATCGTTGCAGGAAATTGCTCAATTACAGCAGCAATCCTGTCCGCCAGAGGCACTTGCTGAAGCGTATCTGAGGCTGGGGAATCATTACCGCGATCTGATTGAACTCGAACAATCAAATACCTCGCAAGAAAACCTGATCGTTGCCATCCAAGCTTACGAACAGGCATTGAGTTGGCTGGAGGCAGATTCGCCGCTGGTACCGGATACCCTTAATGACTTGGGCAATCTCTACTGGATGCTAGCTCGCTATCCAAGCAAAGTCGAAGAGATGCTTGTCTATCTGGAGCAAGGGATTCAGGCGTATCAAACCGCTTTAACTACCTTCAATCCCGATGAAGCACCCCACACCTATGCCATGATTCAAAATAATTTGGGGGCAGCATACGGGGAAGTGGCTCGTTATCGAGATGCTGCCGAGAACTTGCAATACTCGATTGGCGCTTATCAGGAAGCTTTGCGCTATCGTCCTTCCCAGATGGAGCCGCTCAAATATGCGGCGACGCACAATAATTTGGGTACGGCTTACTGGCATTTAGCGCAGCAGCAGCAGCCGGTGACAAACTTGCAACAAGCGATCGCATCTTATACAGAAGCGCTGTTGTATTACAATCCGGAGCAAGAGTCGCTTAGCTGGGCAATGCTGCAAAACAACATTGGCACCGCTTACTGGAATCTCGCCCAGTACGAACAACCCGCAACCTATTTAAAACTTGCTATCGAAGCTTACTTGAATGGACTAAAATATCGGACGCCGGATGTCGTCCCGGCAGCTTGCGCGGCGACGCACAATAATTTGGGTACGGCTTACTGGCATTTGGCAAGCCAGGTAGAAACGAAGCTGGAGGCGCGACAGGAATATTTGCAGTCGTGTATTACAGCCTATGAAACTGCGATCGCGCTTGTCCATCGGCTGAGCCAAAACACTCCCCCAGTCCCGGTTACGTTTGATGCCTCTGCCACCTACAATAATTTGGGGCTGGCTCACTACCAGATGGCAACGGATAAGCAGTTCGCTTTGGCTCAGGGTTCGCTGTTAGAGCATCTAGAGGCAGCGTTACACAACCATTTGCAAGCATTGCGAGGCTTTAGCGCTCAACCCGATGCCTACGCATCCACTTTGTCTTATATTGTGCAGACAATCCGGGCATTTTTCCGCGAACGTGGCTTACAAGGTCAAAATCTCGCCCTTTCCAAGGTTCCAGGTAAGCTGTTGCCAGAATTACTGCGACGGTTGTAATTCCCATGCACTGAATCAATCTGCTTCCGGAGAAATCGCAATCCATTTGAGCTGTGAGACGTTAGCCCTTCAGATCCTCGACTTCAAAAGAAGTCGGGGATTTCTTCTTTGGAAATCATTTAGCAGTGCTAGAGCTTGGAATCTAAAGCAAAATCGCGATCTTGCTAACGAAAAATTATTTTCATTTATTCCAAGATATTGAAGAAAATGAAGCTTTCCCAGACTCCTGCTACACTATTGTGGGGAATGAAGCTATGAAATATTTTCTGGAGGCTGAATTAGTTACTGACTTGTTAATAATGACTTTCAAAAGTTTTAATGAGTTATTAATTGCCTAAAGCTAATTAAAACCATTTTTATGAATGGTGGAAGCCAGTTTATTCTTCTTAGCGGGGGCACTGCCATGCCGTGTCCCTAGCGCTCCCTCCATCAATTTGCCGTCACCCAATATCCCTAAATCTATACCGTGCAGAACATACCTCAAGATGATTCACCGAATGTTCCTGTCCAAAGAAATTGGTATTTAGTGACATTAACTCAGGTGTCGAAGCGTGAATTATTTTGCAAGCAAATTTTACACGCGATAGAACAAGAGAAGCTACAAGATGTGATTTTAAGAGTGGAAATGCCAAAAGAATCTGTATATCAGAATTTGGTATTGCTGGAAACGACGAGTTTCAAAGCTCTACGCGATCGCTTGCGACAGCTAGACTACGATCCCAAAATTTCGCCTAAACCCTTAACTTCCGAGCAAGTTAACCGGATGTTGGGCTTATAAAAAAGCAGTAGGGGCAGGAAAACAATCCTGCCCCTACGTTTATGGATTAGCGGAGAAAATCGGTAACTTTAACGACCGGAAACGGCTAAAGCGCCAGCGATCGCGGAAACGATTCCAGACACAGTTGCCGTACCAAACAGCCACCAAGCGGCAGAGGCAGCAGCTTTGCGAGTTTCTTCTGCCTGCCGCTGCGCTTGATACTTCACTTCGTCTAAGCGGCGTTGCGCTTCCTGTTGGAGGCGATCCACCCGTTGCAGGACGCTGTTGCGTGCGCCTTCAATTTGATCGACGAGCCGGTTAGCATCTTCCTCGGAGATGTCCTCGCGGGAAGACATGATGGCAACCAGAGTATTGCGATCGAAATGGGAGAGGCGATCGCGCAACGCATCAAACCCAGCTTGCGGATCGTCAAACAACTTGCGAACATCTTTCTTGATGCTGTCATAGTTGAGTTCTGGGCGATCCAGCGAGTTGAGGTAGTTGCGAATTTGAGCAAAAATCCCGTCAATCGTCTGTTGAATTCGCCGTTGAATGCTGCGAATTTGCTCCACAAATTGATCGCGTACCGAGAGGACTTGATCCACAATTCGGGCAGCTTCTTCCTCAGAGATATCCTGCCGTTGCGACAGCAGAGAGATCATCGTGTCGCGGTCGATGTGAGATAGGCGATCGGTCAGACTCTCAACTCCGGTGCGCGGATCGTGCAGCAACAACTGCAAATCGCGCTTAATTGCTTCTGGGTTGAGTTCGTCTTTGCCAGTATTCCGCAGGTAGTCTTGTAGCGTGCTTTGGAAATCTTGGATTTGTGCCTGCGTCCGGGTGGCAAGGCGACGAGGCGCTCTGACGATGTTTTTGATCGTACCCTGCACCTGATCGATGACCTGATTTACTTGCTCCTCGCTTAGGTCTTGCCGTTGGCTCAGTAGCTTCACTAGGGTATCGCGGTCTACTTGAGATAGCCGTTGCCGCAGTGCCGTCGCACCTTCTCTGGGATCGGAGAGCAGCCTGGTCAAATCCCGCTGGATGCCTTCGGGATTCAGTTCGTCTTTACCAGTGTTCCGCAGGTAATCTGCTAGAGCCGTGCTGGTTTTGTCTACCTGCTCTTTGGCTTTATCTACGACCATTTGCGGTGCTTGGACAACGCTGCTCCAAGAATGTTGCACCTGATCGATGATTTGATTTACCTGGTCCTCGCTCAAGTCTTGTCGCTGACTCAGTAGCTGGACTAAGGTATCGCGGTCAAAGCGAGAAGCTCTCGACCGAAGTGCCCACATTCCTGCCTGCGGGTCGTTCAGGAGAGTTTTGATATCTCGCTGGATGCCTTCAGGATTCAGTTCGTCTTTGCCAGTGTTCCGCAGATAGGACTCTAAATTGAGCCACACTGCCTCGGTTTCCGATTGGATTCGGTCTCGGAGGGCTTGGGATTCGATCAGCACCCGATCGCGTGATTGTTCTAAATTCGTAGCGATCGCGTCAGCTTCTGTCTCGCCGATGTCTTCGCGTCCCCGCAGCAATTGCATCAAGGCATAGCGATCGTACAAAGCAAGACGACGCTCAAGGGTGTCGTGGTCGGCATCTGCGTCTTCTAGCACCTTTTTGAAATTGTCGTTAACGCCTTCTGCGCTCAGTTCTGTCTTGGGTGCTGTTCGGATATAATCTTCAACTCGGCGGCGCAGGTCTTGCGTCCTTTCTTCTTCTTCAGCTGCCCGCACTGTCACCAAAACTTCTTGCCGGATGCCTTCCAATTGATCGGAAATGTCGTTGATTTTGTCTTGGGTAAAGACGCCCCGTTGTTGCAACAGGTTGGCAAAATATGACTTGTCTAGTTGCTCCAATTCCCGGCGAATTGTCCCCGGATCTCCTTGGGGGTCGTAGATGACTTCTTTGAATTCCCGGTTAAGTCCTGGTCGGGTAATCTGCCAGGAGTACGTGTTGAGCAGGTAGTTGTCTACATCTGCTCGAATGGTGCTGTAGGCGAGTTCTGGTTTAACTCCTGCTTGAGTTGCTAGTTTGTCGGTTTGCTCGGTTACTTTGTCTTTCGCTTTCGAGAGGGAACTTAAGATGGTTTGCACATCTAAATCTGAGAGATCTGTGCGTCCCATTGCTAATCCCATCAGGGTCGTTAAACCCTGCTGAACGCTTAGCTGAATTGGACCAGGAGCTGCGTCGTCGGCTGCTTTTTGATCGGCTTTTTTAGAGTCGCGCGTCTCTGCAATCAGCTGGTCGAGTTTGGCGTTGATATCATCTGACTTCACTTGACCCGGTTGTGCAGACTTGAGATAGTTGAGCAGTTCGCCCATCCGATCGGTTTGTTGTTCTCGCGATCCCACGGCTTGCCGCCATACGCCTTCGAGTTGGTCTACGATGCGGTTAAGGTCTCGTTTCGAGAGGTCTGTGCGATCGCTCACCAAATTTACAAATGTTTGGCGGTCGATGTTGCGAAGATTATCGGTGTTAGCGATCGCTTTTAATTGCGGGTCACTCAGCAATCTTTCAAATTCACCCCGAATCTTTTGCATATCGAGTTCTGGGGGACGCAAACCGCCTAAATAATCCTCCAGCGTCTCGCGGATGCTGGCAGGATCGATTCCCGATCCCAGTTCTCGCCGCACGGCTGCTGCTGCTGCCTCTGCGGTTGACACAACTTGATTATTCACAGCTTGTGCGCCGATTGCTGCGGTTGCTGTGCCGACAATTGCTTGGAAGCCGCTGGTTGCAGTATTAACAACTGAACCCACTAACGATCCCACTGTCGTTGAACTTACCCAAAATAGCAGGCAGAAGTAGGTTGCCCAAATTACCAGACCGATAATGGCACCCAAGCCGCCACTGCTAATCAAGCTCAGTTTCACTGCCAGGAAACACGCGATCGCTAACGCAATGGTGACTGTCACCAGCGTCCAAATTCCGACTGCTGTCCCTATTTTGCGAATTGTCCCTCCCAAACTTCCAGATTCATCCCGATCGGAATCTGAATCTGATTGATGCCCCAAGTAAGAGATCCCGGCGGCGACTGAGAGGTTGGTTAACAATAATTGCAACGCAAAAGCTAACACTATCCCAGAAATCAGCGCTACAAAAAATTGAGGCCCTGAAAAGACAAGTGCCGCTTCTTCTGGAGTATTCACCGTTGGATCGACTGGTGTAACTTGAGCGAGCCAAAATAGGGTTTTGTACATTCCCATGAGTATTCCCGTACTCTCAAACATGATATTTTCTTCCTCAAAGCAAATCCCGCGCAAATTATAAATTAAGGTATGTTGAGTGGTCAAAATCTGCAAAAAAGACCACACTCTGAAACACCCGTTTGTCAAAAAAACGAGTGATTATCTTTCTGGTTTGTTTGTACTCATCTACTTAAGTAGTTACTCTGTATGTATCGCCTAACTCCTCTCTGTACGCCAGAATCGTCGAATCGGTCACTACAAAGCATCCTCCTGAGGTCTGAAATGTATACCTGTGGCAGGATGGAGAGAGTAAGGGAGTAAGCCGCGAGCAATAAAAATACATTTGCAGACCTTTTCCTAAAACACGCTGCTGCTTCTTTCCATAAGCACCTTTATCTAGGCGATCTGCTCCGAAACCATGACGTACAGTTTAACTTAAGGAGTGGAACAATAACTTTTAATAAAAGTTTATCTTCTATCCAAATTTTAGGAACTGAATCAGACGCTAGAGATACTTAGCTCTGGGCTTATACTGACGACTAAAATAATATATCAGATGCTTTTATGCAAGGCCCTATCGGTATAAAAACTTTTAGAATTTGAGAAAACAGCAGGAATTCATTGTTCCAGGATTGTTTCTGATTCGTGAAGTAAGCGACCATTTTCTGAAAGCGGGTGCAAATAGAGCCTGTGAAACTCACAGGTATTCTTTATATCCGTTAGAATTGAAATATTTTAATTTTTTTGGAAATACTAATTTTAACCACAATATTACCATTTGATAGAATTAATTTAAGTTTTTTAACTTAATCTTTAAGCTAATTATGCAATACCCCCAGCAATTATATGCTCAGTTTTTTCTGTTTTCATGATTTGGCAATTTTAGTATGTTCATTGAAAGTTCTGATTAAATCTTCTTTTGCAGATTTAATTAGAACTTTCAATTTTGATGCTTATAAACGTCAGACTCAACTGAATTATGTTAAAACGTAAAGAACAATTTTAAAATCAAAGGAATAATTTTCTGTCCCTTTAATTGAAAGCTGGCGAGAAGTCAATACGGTTTGACTGGAAAAAGAATGTGAGAAGGCAATATATCTATAGAACCCATTTGACATCTTAGGGAGCCTAAATTAAGGTACTCAAAGCCGTCTCACCCTGCTCCGATGCCTTATTCCAGTGACCTCACCGATGAAGAATGGGATAATCCTGGAACCCCTGTTGCTCCAGATATTACCCACGAAGAAGCGGACTCGCCCGTCTAACTGGACAAAACGGAAAATCTTCAATGGTATCCTCTATCAACTGAAAAATGGCTGTAATTGGTGTGATTTGCCCAGAGACTTGCCACCCTACTCAACAGTCTACTGGCACTACAAACAGTGGCGAGCTGCAGGGGTGTTCGAGCAACTGATGAGCGTCTTGCATGGACAAGTCCGCCAGCAGGTCAAAAAAAAACGAAGTGGACAACCTTAATTATCATCGACTCTCAAGCGGTAAAAAATACCTGTAACGCCAGTGTGGACTCGAAAGGCTACTGTTTTTATAAAGCGACTAACGGAATCAAGCATGCATCTCGCTATTGATACGCTTGGATTTCCCTTTTTTACACCCTGTACCCCTGCTAACGTCTCTGATGCTTGGGGACTCGTTGAGATGTTGTCTGACAACATTGACTATTTTCAGTCAAAACCTGTCAATATTCCGAAGATTACCATCTTGCTAGACCACGGTTATCACCTGGACTATTTGACGCAAGAGTTAGAGGGAATTTATCCACAGATTATGACGAAGATCAGGTTTGAACGTTTGACAAAACCCTCATGCGCAAGAGAAAGCCGCTCAGGGAAAATCTGGCTTTGTTCCGGTAGTGGCTCGGTGGGTAATTGAGCGGTCGAATGCTTGGATGGAGCGCTGTAAGATTCTGGTGAAGAACTTTGAGCGAACCTTAGCCAATGCCACGACCAAAATCAACCTTTGCTTCATCAGGTTAATGATTAAGAGGCTTTCAACTCCCTCTTAAGATGTCAAATGGGTTCTATAGCGTTTCTCAGTTGGCTAGGACATATAGCAATCCCAAGTCAGTTATGAGAATCGAGAGAAGACTCAAACAGGGTTGGAAATGGTTCGATGCTAGAAGACCTGAATGACTTCATTGACTCAAATCCAGATGCACGTGAACTCAAGCGAGCAGTAGCAGTGCAGATGTTTCTCAAAGGGTATAAACATCGAGAGATTGAGGAGAGTTTCGGTGTCAGTTCAGGTTTCATTAGCAAATGGACTGGGAGTTACAAACAGTTGGGAGTATCTGGGTTGAAACTGGGGTATCAAGGCTCAGTCGGTTATCTGGAACCGGAACAACGGCAGGCGGTGCTGAGCTGGTTAAAGGGCAAAAATTACTGGAATCTGGCCCAGTTGCAAGCGCACATTGAACAGGAGTATGAAGTGGTATTTGACTCCAAGCAAAGTTACTACACCCTGTTTGAGCAAGCTGGGGTTAGCTGGAAGAAAACGCAAAAGCGCAATCCGAAAGCAGACCCAGCATTGGTAGAGAAAAAAACAGGAGATTACGGCTTGGTTGGAGACGCATCGGCATGAAATCGTCTCGGGTGAGTTGGTGGTCTTCTTTGAGGATGAATGCCATCTGTTGTGGGGGGACTTATGCGGGTATGTGTGGGGCAAAACAAACGAACGCATTCAGGTTCCCATCACCAATGAACGCAGCAAGCAGACTTACTATGGAGGGGTGAATATTTACACTCAACAGTGCCTGATTCAAGCATCCGAAGCTGGCAATAGCGAGGGTACAATTGCCTTTCTCAAATATCTCGAACGCCAATGTCCTAACAGTCGCATTGCCCTGATTTGGGATGGAGCCACCTATCATCGCTCTATTAAGGTGAAAGAGTACCTCGAATCGGTCAATCGAGGACTCGATGAGTCCAACTGGAAAATTACTTGCATTCGCTTTGCCCCCAATGATCCCAAGCAAAACCCAATTGAAGATATTTGGTTACAAGCAAAGCGGTTCATTCGAGAGTAATACCACTTGTGTCAATCGTTCAATGTCGTTAAGTTCCTCTTTGAGTTTGTGACTCACCACCAAACTTTTAACTTTCCAAAGCTTTTTACCTATGGCTGCTTCTCACAACTCATTTAGGATTGCTACAGCAGATTGCAAGTTCATGAAGTACAGTAGCAGCAGTTTGTGAACCAGTTGCGTAGGTGTTTTGGATTGACTAAATCAAGTGCAGTAGCAAGCAAAGTATCAACCATTTT
>NZ_JAMPKG010000067.1:0-15902 GCF_039962015.1 Trichocoleus sp. AS-A1
AGCATTTTTAACAGATGGGGCTTTTTAACAAGAGTGACCCCATCTTTTTTTACCGCAACTTGGCTTCAGGAGCGCTTGCACTAGGCTTTTGACGGGGTTGTCACCCCGTGAGGTCGGCTAGTTCAATCAGCACCTTGTGTGGACCAGGTTCCAGTCCGACCAGGATCAATGTTTCGCCGCTGGTGTCAACAAAGTGCCAGGGTGCGTCGTCAACAGTGATGTGGACATGACCAAGGCGTGGCGATACATCAAGGGCACCTTTACCGAACACCGGCAACATCCGCAGGTTCTCGGTTCGATACTGGATAAAGACGCGACCCTGTGACAGCGGTTCGGGAAGTGGTGGATCAACAATCAGCTTCGCTGGTGCTTCGTTTTCAATCGCGATCAATGGGGATGGACCGACAATATCCTTGGCGCTTGGGATGTGATTGTCCATAGCTGTCAGGTACTTGAGAATTGACCTTATGAAGTTCAATGTTCGAGATGATTCATCCTTTGCCCGAATTAGGCAGGGGTGAATTGCAGCCGTGACGAGAGATTAACTATCTCTGACTTACACAATGGGGATTGAATAAGTCAGAGTAGTTTCAAGCCTGTAATCTCTGAAACCGACAAGAACGAGGATTGATTGTAATTGGCGGTAAAAGAAACGATCGTTTCCTATTGCAGATATTTCTTCAGTTCAGCGGCTGCTTGGACAAAAAGAGAACGAACTGCCGGAACCTCGGCTAAACCATTAAGTAGTCCGAAGTCATGAATCATGCCGTTGTAACGCACGGTTGTCACTTTTACCCCGGCTTCATCCAGCTTGCGTCCATACGCTTCGCCTTCATCACGCAAGATATCGCTTTCTCCAACCTGAATTAACGCCGGAGGCAATCCTTTCAGTTGCTCAACCGTAGCCTGTAGGGGAGAGGCATAAATTTCTTTGCGCTTTTCTGGGTCAGTCGTATAGAGGTCATACATCCACTTCATCAAAGATGTGGTCAGGAAACGTTTCTCGCCAAATTGTTGATAAGAATCCGTTTCAAAATCCGCATCGACGATCGGCCACATCATGATTTGTAGCTTGATGTGTGGTCCTCCGTTTTCTTTCGCCTTCAAAGCAGTTACTGTTGTCATATTCCCGCCAACACTGTTGCCGACAACTGCCAAATTTTTGCCATCCACACCAATCTCCTCACCATGCTCAGCAACCCATTTGGTTGCGGCATAGATCTCATTAATCGCTTGTGGATACTGGGCATCTGGCGTGCGAGTGTAGTTAACAAAGACACCCGCAAACCCTGAAAGCACAACGAGCTCACGCACCATACGCTTGTGCGTTGGATAATCACCCAGCACCCAACCGCCGCCATGAATAAAGATGAAAACAGGCAATGTGCCTTTGACACCTTCAGGTCGCACAATATTGAGTGTAATCGAATAACCGTCAGCAGAAATCGTCTTCTCAGACTCCTCAATACCAGAAAGGTCTACTGGAACAGAAGCTTGTGCATCAACAAAAACCTGACGTGCTTCGAGTGGAGTGAGTGTCTCCAGCGCCGCACCTCCTGAATTCAGCACGTTCAAAAATTCCTTCACCCCTTTGGAAAGACGTGGATCATCTGCAACTTCCAAAATTTTTGCGGCTGGCGAGTTTACTTGAGCAACCATGACATTCTCCTTTGATAAGTAGTAAACAATCTGTTGAAATGACACTGTTAAGTGAATTGATTTAACAGTGTTGCTTGAAGAGCAGTGATTGTGGAATGGCAATCACTTTCTACTGACATCGTTTCCCAGCCAGAACTATTTGTTACTGGTGAAAAAGTTGTTAACCTAGCGCGTCGCTGCCCCGCTCGGTTGTTTCCACACCGCAGGAGCATAGAGCGAGTTCTCAAAATCGGGGGCAATATCGCCTGTGATACGTGCCTCATGATGCGCCCAGTCCTCAAAGAACAAGTCGTGACTGATGCACGATACTATTGCAGGTACGTCGCGGCGGATGCTAGGTATGTCACCAACTGGCAAGCCGAAGCTGACCAAACCAGCAGGATTAAATACGTGAATGTCTTTCAGATAAGGGGCAGTGCCAGGTACTTTTTCTTGGTATTCGTGGGCGCTACCGAGGTAAGGGTGCATCCCCAAATTGTCGTCGCGCAGGTCTTCTGGTGGCTCGTAGCGATCGCGCCAGAGGGCAATATGCTGGGCAAAGTCGGCTAGTTCGGGACGCTTTGTTGGGTCAACGAAGTAACCAGTGCCAGCGATCGCAAAATCAAACTCGAAAACATCATCGTTCACCTGGATGGCAATGCGATCACCCATTTTCCGTGCCGATTTCCAAGGGGCAGATAGGTGGATGTGAAAGTTCGGGAAGGCGATCGCTCGCTTAATCGAGTTCGGTGGTGGCGCGGTGCCTGCTTGATGAAAGCGCCAAGCCTGGAACCAGCGAACTGCATCGGGTAGTTGAGGATAATTGTCATAAGCGCCAGGATAGTCCCGTACCCGCAGTAATGACAGAGATGCAAGCTCTGACCGCCGTACAAACAGGTGTACTGCCTTAGCTCCCGATTCCAACGCCACTCCTGCTGCATCGAAAGCTGAAGCCGCCGCACCCAGCACCGCCACAGTCTTACCGCGCAGTGCTTCAAAATCGATGGCATCGGCGGTATGTGCGTACAGCGTGCGTGGTAAGTCAGCCAGTACTGGAGGTATGTATGGACCACCAGTGCCAGCCACGCCATTGGCGAAGATAATTTTGCGCGTAGTTTCTACCTGCGGGACACCGTTTACCTCAAGGTGTAGGCGGAAGAAACCTGCATCTGGCTGAATCCGCACCAACTTCGTCTGATAACGAACCTGGATACCGAGGAATTGCCGATACCAACTGAGGTACTCAGCCCAAGCCACTCGCCCAATGCGATCGATCTGCGCGTAGGCTGCCGCACCGTGCCGAGCTTCGTACCAGGCTTGAAAGGACAATTCTGGGATGCCTAGTTCTGGACCAGGCAGATTTTTCGGCGTGCGGAGCGTTTTCATCCGCGCTCGCGTCAGCCACACGCCTGCATGAGCCTCGTCATCGGCTGCATCGATCTCCGTCACGCGACCGATTCCAGCACGGCGTAGCGCAAATACAAAGGTGCTACCGCTGCCGCTGCCACCTATTATAGTGACATTGTGATCGATGCCAGGGCGATCGGGTACCCAGTTTTCGGGATCGGGACCGAGCAGGCGTAGTGCCTCGCGGGCATCAAAATCGGGATCGGTCGTTGTTGTCCTGTCGATCATGGTGTTCTCTACAACGTGGGTGGTCAGAAAGCAGCGAATATGATCTGCGATCGCGTCCCCATCTTCTTCCAGGGCAAAGTGTCCGGTATCGAGTAGATGAAACTCAAGATTCTGCAAGTCACGTTTGTAGGCATAGGCTCCTTCGACTAAAAAGCCCTGATCGTTTTTGCCCCACACGACTAACGTTGGGGGTTGATACTGACGCAGGTAGGCTTGCCATTGCAGATACAGCAACAAATTGGATTGATAGTCGTACTTCAATGCCAGTTGAATATCCGAGTTACCAGGGCGATCGAGAAGCGCTTCATCCAAAGTCCACGTATCGGGACTGAGGGACTCTAAATTTCTCGCTCCAGTGGTGTAATACCATTTCGCGCCCTTGATAGCTAGAGCCTGACGCACCCGCTCGGTATTCTCAGGTGTCTTGTTCTGCCAAAAAGCTCGCATTGGTTGCCAGAAATCACCTAGCCCTTCCGCGTAGGCATTGCCATTTTGCACAATCAGCGACTCTACCCGCTCTGGATTCTGCGTTGCAAGGCGATAGCCAATAGGAGCGCCATAGTCCATCAAGTAAAGACTGTAGCGTTTCAAGCTGATCGCATCGATAAAGCCTGCCATTACTTCGGTAAGGCGATCGAATGTGTAATCAAACTCATCCACCGTAGGCATGGAACTATAGCCAAAGCCAGGGTAATCAGGGGCAACCAGATGGAAGGAATCCGCAAGTGCAGGTATGAGATTGCGGAACATGTGAGAGGAAGTCGGGAAGCCATGCAACAGCAGAATCGTTGGGTTGTCGCGAAAACCCGCTTCACGATAGAAAATATCTAAACCATCGATTGAGACTGTGCGATATGTGGTCATGGAATATATGCGTTGTAGAAGTATGAGAAACAGGTGTTCTGTTGTTCTCATTGTTCAATATTCATTTGATTCAGAACACTGAAGTTTGCTGAGTTAAACGACAAGTTAGAGACGGCTTTAAAGCGTTTAAATCTTAACTCAAAGAGTAATTACAGGTTATCTCCATCCAGTTATTTCAATCGTTACAGGAAAGTGCCCTATAAGTAGTGGCTGATGGACGTGAAGCCATGCTGAGAGAACCTTCTTCAACTGGTGAAGTTTTACGACAGGTTAATTTATCTCACATCCTGACGACGACCTTGCTCCTGGAAGTAGCCGCGCCAACTTTCGGGTAAAGCTTCCAGTTGAGCAGCACGGTGAAGTAACTCTGGATTGTCTTCCTGGCGAACATAAAGTTGAGTGATATCAGCAACAGTGATGTTGTTGTCATCTCGACTCACCAACTCTAAAGTGTCTCCAGCTCCGACTTCGCCCTCTTGCAAAACACGAAAGTAAAATCCGGTTCGACGACTCGCGAGAAATCGTTTAACCATATCCGGTCGTCCAAACCGAATCCCAAGTTTGTAGCAGGGTAGGCGAGGTTGTGTCACCATCAGTTTTACAGTGCCGATCGCAAAGCGATCGCCAATGTTCACTTCCTCTTCTTTCAGCCCAGTGATCGTGAAATTTTCGCCAAAGATACCTGGCGGGAACTCTGTATCAGGCAATTCACTTTGCCAGTAATCATAATGCTCGAAGGGATAGACATAGATGGCTTTGTCTACTCCTCCATGAACGGTTAGATCGGCTTGCCTATCACCGTCTAAATTAAGCGATCGCACCATCACCCGTTTGCTGACTGGCTCTTTGAAAATTCCAGTTGTAACTGTTTTCCCTTTCCAGGTCACTTCACGCGGAAGTCCTACGTTGACACAGATGAGTTTCATCTTTAGCTCCAAAGTTTTGGATTCCATTCGATTACGGCAGCCAACATGGGATATCGAAAAAATGACTGAGTTGCTTATCGGAGTGCTTGATTGACTAAAGGTGCAATGACCGCGATGTTTTTGACCAACTCATCGGAGAGAGAGAACCGCTGCTTTAAGTAATTAGGATCGTTGTAACTCAGCCATACCTTACCGTCAGCCGCTTCCCATGCCAGTATTTTCAGGGGTAAATCCAGAGCGATCGTCGGTTGTGCCACCATGAGCGGTGTTCCGGCTTCAGGGTTGCCAAACAGCAATAACTGTGTCGGACGCAGGCTGAGTCCAACTTTTTTGGCTTCAGCTCGTTGATCAATGCGGACAAAAATGGTGATGCCTTTTGCCTGAAGGATAGCTTCTAAGCGATCGACGGTTTCGGTTACTGAATATGGGCTGAGCTGACTGATGATGCCGTTAATTGCATTCATAGCAGCGACCTCCTCTATGGTTTTGGTGATGGGTATTTTTAGGGCACTTTAAATCTGTGCCATACCGCCATCGACAAACAGCTCGATGCCGTTGACAAAGCTGCTGTCGTCACAAGCGAGAAAGACGACGGCTTTGGCAATCTCATCCGGTGTGCCGACTCGTCCTAGTGGGATATTTTTGGCTTCAGTTGCTACGAAATCCTGCACCTGCTCATCACTCAGTCCCATGAGATTGTAACCGGGAGTAGGAACTACACCAGGGCTAATAGCATTAACTCGGATCTGGCGCTCTTTGAGGTCGAGTGTCCAATTGCGAGCAAACGAGCGCACAGCGGCTTTGGTCGCACTGTAAACGCTGAAGGCTGGGGTACCCATAGTAGTAGTAGTCGAGGCGTTTAGAATGATGGAAGCGCCCTCTGGCAACAGAGGTAGTGCCTTCTGCACGGTGAACAGCAAACCTTTGACGTTAGTGTTGAACGTTTTGTCAAAGTGTTCTTCGGTGATTGCTCCAAGTGGAACGAGTTCTCCACCACCAGCATTGGCGAAGATCACATCGAGGTGTCCTTTCTCTTGCTCAATCGTGGCGAACAGGCGATCGAGGTCTTCCATCTTGGAGGCATCGCTCTGAACACCCGTGATGTTTTCACCGATCGCTTTGACGGCGGCATCCAGTTCAGTTTGGCGACGACCGGTGATGAAGACATATGCCCCTTCGGCGACAAAGCGCTTAGCAGTGGCAAGACCGATGCCGCTGGTACCGCCGGTGACAAGAGCGACTTTTCCTTCTAGTTTTTTCATCATGATAAATCCTGTGGTTGTTGAGGGGTGAAAGAGTAGTTTGCGGTGGGTTGCTTTCAACACGAGAACAATGAGGAGCAGCCTGATGTTGACGATCTGCGCTAAAAAGTTTTCCCGCATCACCTCATGTGGGGGGTAGATCTCCGGGCGCACCCAGAATTTCGTCACCTATCTCAGCAGCAATGCGTTCAAATAGCGCCAGGTCTGTTGGTTCTGTCTCATCTACCGTCCCGGTTGCTGCAATCAACTGAGCAAAACCGCTGGGTGCAGCAACGACTAATGCACGCGCTGGTTTATCGCTGAGCACGCCAACGACGTGAGGAGTGCCAGGAGAAATCAGAAAGCTTTCGCCAGGGGTTAGCACAGCCTTGTTCTTACCCGCCCACACTGTGAACTCCCCTTCCAGCACGTAGAGTTGTTCGGAATAGCGTGTGTGGCGATGGAGGGGCGTTAGTGTACCCGGAGGGTTGTAGCCCTCGATTAGATCGTACTGACCACCTGTTGTAGTGCGATCAGCAATGATGGTGATACGATTGCCCAAAAGCCAGAAAGATTGTGTCATAAGATTGCTCTTTTCTCCTTGTGGATAGCTATAAAGTTGATGTTTAATAGCCTTATTAGTCAGAGGGGTCAATCGCTGCAAATGTGCGATCGCTTGAATCGCTATCGCCTCATCAGGATTGCTGTCTCGATTAACTGGAAAATCATGAGATGACTGAAGCCGCTGAGCAACCTCTTGTGCAATATGGGTAAATACATGATTTAAACTGGAGCTGTTGAGGTGTTGCGGCAGGCTTTGCAACTTTTCAGGATTATCGATAGCAGTGGAGTAAAGGTATTGCCGATCACGGTTCATTAGTTTGTCTCCCTATCTAAACTTCACGGTTTAGAACACATTGCTAGAGTGGGTTTCCTAGTGTTTGATCGTGCAAGCTCAGTGCAAATGTGTTTCACCTGATTCCGAATGAACTATCCCTATTCTTTGACGTTCGGCTAATTTAAACCAGGAAAGTTTTCCAAGATAGGTTTTAAGTTAAGTTCAATTTCAGCATCCTGAAGTGCAACTATATATCTGAATTGCCCAAAAAATAAATTTAAGTTAAAAACTGAATAGCACTCAAAACCATTTTTAAACAGTAATAGAATGGATGTCATAAAATTTTCCTCAGTGAGACATTAGTTAGGATTAAAAACCAGGAACATCAATTACTTACAGTGATAATTGCTGCCATCAACTGGTCAATATTCCAGCGACCGATATAGCGAATTTCATTAATAAACAGTGCTGGGGCAGCCGTTACTCCACTGTTTAATCCACTTTCGATATCTTGATTGATGCGATTGATATGTACTTTACTTGATATATCTTGCAGAAATTGAGGGATATCAAGTCCTAAATTATTGGCATACTCCACAAGATGATCGTTTCCTAACGCTTGTTGATGGGTGAACAAAATCTCATGCATCTGCCAAAACTGACCTTGGGCGGCTGCCGCTTGGGCCGCTTCGGCTGCACGTTGGGAATAAGGATGTATTCGCGACTGTGGAAAGTGGCGAAATACAAAGCACAAGTCGTTGAGCTGTTGCTGGAGCGCCTTGATTAATTGGTGAACTTCGCCACAAGTGGGACATTGATAGTCACTATATTCAATGAGTGCCACTGAAGCGCTCACCAATCCCTGAATATTATCTTGTTCAGAAATTGGCACAAGCAACCGATTATAATAATCACCGAGACTCATTGGCACCTCTTAGGAAAAGAGTGCAGCAGGTAGAGACAGATGATTGCTATAAAACATCTTTCAAAATTGGGTAAATCAATACCTCTGTGTTATCTGTTGCATACTCTCAATTTAGAGAGTTAAGTCGATTTTGTCGCTGAGAAAAACTTCAGTTGATAAGCTGACAAATTATGCAGATGATAACCTGACAAATTTGACAGGTATGATGCTATAAGCTAACAATGCCCCGCCTTAATGCAACAATCACCGCTTGAGTGCGATCCTCTACACCCAACTTACTTAAAATATGATTGATATGAAAGTTGACAGTCCGTTCAGTAATATATAGAGCCTTGCTTATGGCTTGGGTGCTCTTGCCTGTTGTAATGAGTTGAAGTACTTCTAACTCGCGATCGCTCAATTCTGGACTCGTCATGCGCTCTAAGAGTTTGGCACCTACCTGAGGTGGAATGTGCTTCTGTCCTTTGTGAACGGTGCGAATAGCAGCCAGCAATTCTTCTGGCTCAGCATCTTTGAGTAAATATCCTTTGGCTCCTGCTCGTAACCCCTGATAAATGTCTTCATCGCCCTCGTAAGTCGTCAATACGATAATCCGAGCAGCAGGAAACTCGGTGCAGATGGCAGTAATCGCAGCGACTCCATCCATATGGGGCATCCGCAAGTCCATCAAAGTTGCATCTGGCTGTTCTTGACGAAAGACAGCAAGTGCCTCCTGACCATTTCCAGCTTGTCCAACTACAAGAATATCTGGCACTTCTTCTAGCATCCCGACCAAGCCCTGACGCACAACCGGGTGATCGTCTACAACCAGAACACGAATGGCATTAGATTGACTCATGATGGTTTTTCCTGCTGATTTACGGACACCGCGATTTCTGTTCCTTGTCCAGGAGTGCTCTGGATCTGGAGTTGTGCCCCAATGCGATCGGCACGTTCTGACATCCCTAATAAACCAAAGCCATTGTGGCTAGAAGAACGATCAATGGGAAATCCCTGTCCATCGTCCTTAATTCGTAATCTGCACTGCGTGGACTGATATATCAGTTCAACGCGAATTTCGGTTGCTCTGGCGTACTTCAGTGCATTAGTCAAGGCTTCCTGTCCAATTCTGAGCAGATTATTCTCTACCTCAGAGGGTAGTGGATAGGGAATACCGATGGCTTCACACACGATTGTCGTACCAGTGGATGATTCTAGCTGGCTTGTTAGTTGCTTGAAAGCGCTGAGCAGATCATTATTTTCTAATAAGTATGGACGGCGCAGCGCCTCTACAGAGCGGCGTGCCTCTGCAAGTCCAGTTCGGGCTAAGTTTTGTACTTGAGCCAGGTAAGCTTGAGCTTTTTCTGGGTCTACTGTTATCTTGCTAGCAGCAGATCTAGCGTGAATGATAATGCCCGTGAAGGACTGTGCCAACGTGTCGTGGATTTCTCGCGCCATGCGGTTGCGTTCTTCCAGAATCAAGGCAGCTTCGGCGAGTTTGCGATCGCTAATATCAAGAATCACACCCAACATTCGCACAGGCTGTCCGGCTGCGTTATAAATGCCTCGACCTCTGCCAACCAACCAGTGAATACTACCATTTGGGTAGATCACTTGATATTCAGCTTCAAAATCGGTATGAGTTGCTAGAGCTGCTGTAACAGCTTGCTCAATCCGATGAATATCTTCTGGATGAACCCGATCGCGCCATGCCTGATAGCTACTCTCAACTTCACCGGGGACCAACCCCAGCAATCGAGCGTGGTTATCGTTCCAGTTCGTTGTATTCTCCACGATATTCCAGTTCCAACTGCCGATGTGGGTGAAATCCATTGTCAGCCTGCGTTGCTCTTCACTCTGGCGCAGGGCGTTTTCAATTCGTTGGCGCTCTTCAATCTCCTGCGAAAGCAGCAAAGTCCGCTCAATTACTCGTTGTTCCAATGTTCGGTTATAGTCGGCTAGCAGTTTCTCTGCTTGTTTGCGCTCTGTGATGTCTTGAAAGGCTGCGATCGCATAAACTACATTGCCCTGTTCGTCAAAGACGGGAGTGCCCCACACCTCAACAGGGATCGTTTGGTTATTTTGGCGAATTTCTACGTCATCAATCGTAGTGCGTTCGCCGTTCAACGCCCGGATGAGTGGCATTTTTTCAGTAGGGTAGATTTGATCCGTTCCCGTCACATAAAGTTGATAAGCCTCTGCGATTTGATCCGGTGGTACGGCAGGATCAATCCCTCTGCCCATGAGATGAATGCCCCATTGATTGGTATAGTAAAGGCGACCCGTCGCATCAATGGCGGCAATTCCTACGGGAACCGCTTCTAAAAACTGAGCCATCTGACTTTCGCTCGCGCGGAGCTTTGAGTAGAGTTTGGCGTTTTCGATCGCGATCGCTGCCTGCGTAGAAAGTAGGCTTAGAATTTGCGATTGCTCCGGTGTAAATGCCCCAGTTGCCAACTGATTTTCTAGATACAACACACCGGTGAGCTTGCTTTGATTGAGCAGAGGTAAACAAAAGACTGATTGAGTCTGGTGGTGTTGAATATAGGGATCATTAATAAAATTACCTTCACGAGTAGCATCATTTAAGATGACAGATTCATGAGTACGAATCACATAATTAATAATTGATTCAGGTAGATGATTTGCAGTTGGGATAGATTGCAGCACTTGTGTAGCATAGACATTCTCACCCTCATTAAGTTCACTAGACGCTTCAATCACCCATTTTCTTGAGTTTTCCAAAATCAAAAATCCTGTTTGTGCGCCAGCATTTTCGATTAATATCTTCATCAAGGAACGGAGCAGCTGATCTAGTTCAATTTCGCTCAAAATCGCCTGAGTTGCCTTCATCACTGCCGTTAAATCAAAAGCGATATGTGAGGTATTAGAGGTAGTTCCAGTAGTAGTGCGGATTGGTGTGGAAGCCACGCTGGATAAATGAGGAAATAACTGCGGATAGCGAGCTTCTAAATCTCTCACTTTCGCAGTTGCTCCCCAACGCTCATAACAGTAATGAGCTTCTTTCATATAGGTTTGGGCAATTTTTTCCCGACCCCGCACCAGATAATGTTTGGCAGCTAATTCGTAGGCTAAGGCTTCTTCTTGAATGTACTCATTTTCTCTAGCACCAAGAATTGCTTGTTCGTAAAGTTCTTCTGCGTCAAACAACCGCCCTAAAACTCGCGCTTTCTCCGCCTCAACTAGATAATATTTATGCAAATAATTCATCGGGGCATAGTGTGCCCAGTGTTTCATTTCTTTTTGATGAGCCGCAACTTTTCTGAGAGTTTCTGGCTGTACTTGAGCACAGCTTTCAGGATATATTGCGAGTCTAGTTAAAGAATCATAGAAATAATACAAAACCTTAGCAAAGGTAGCTGTCATCTGGAGCAAATAATTTTGTGCTATGTCTGAGTTCTGAACTGCTTGATTGTACTCATAAAATAAATAGCATAGGAAAAGCTTATTAAAATGTACATTGAAGATTGAAAATCCATCATTTGTTATTTCATGCTGTGGCAGTTTGCTTTCCTCATTGTATGCTTCTCCAATCAGACGGAATGGATTAACTGAGCATCCGATTAAATTCAAGATAGACTGTTGATATACCTGATTCCAGGTAAGTGCTACTTCTTGTTTAATTTGACGGATTGCTTCACCATACTTGGTCATATTACGTTCAAGTTCCACGAGTTCTTTCCCGACCGCAAAGGAGTGAAAGCAATAACAATGAGCACAATAGGCAGCAAACTCTAAATCTCCAGTTTCAAGCCCACTTTGATAGCCTTCTAGAAATTGTGGCAAGGTTTCCCTGACATGTTTCTTCCAATGGATAATAAAGTTACTTACAATTGTTAGAGTCCGAGATTTGATTGCATGGGTATGTGGCTGTGACAAAAGTCTTAGGGCAAGCTGCCCAAATTCGTAACCAGACTCGATGTTTCCAACCAACCCACAGAGAATTAACCCAAAGTTTGCATAGGCAACAGGAGATGTAGACGCATTTCCATTCTGAATTGACAAGCTGACTTGCTTAGAGGCAAATAGAGGCATCAAATTAGGAGCCGCAATTTGGGCAACGGTCGTTATCCTTGATAGGATTCTCATTGCTTCTAACTTGTCTTGTTCGACCATTTGGGGCAAATAGCTCAACTCTTCAATCGGCATCTCGCTAAAGAGTGATGTGATCGCGTCTATTTCAAGCTGAATATCTAATTCACTGAGCTTTTCGGGAAAACTGATCCCAAATTTCTGTAACACTAGCAATCCAGTATTTATTGCTTTTAATAGCTGGTTCTGCGCGATATCGGTTTGGATTTTGACTTCGTAAACTTTCACGATGTCGAAAATGGTTTTGGCTTCTTGTAAAACGAGCGCCGCCCAGGATTCTACCTGCTCAAACTCGCCACACAAATACGCGACTTCTGTTGTTTCTGTATATAACTCTAAGGTCAGCTCATAGTTAGTTTGCCAACTGGAGTCTGCCAGCCATGCTCTACCTCTGGCTAAATAGTTTTGAGCCACACTATAGGCGATCGCAGCTTTTGCTTTCTGTCCTGTGATTAAATTTAATCTAGCAATTTCATTGCGTTCTAGTTGATCTGTGACAAGCTCAATTCCATGATTAAGATGATCGACAATTTCAAACAGTCGGTCTGATAGTTTCTCTGGTAAAGTTTTTCCGAGGAGATTGCGACCAATTTGTAAATGAACAATTTGTTTTTGCGACTCATGGATTAAGGTATATGAGGCTTGCTGCACGCGATCATGCAAGAACTTATACTCTTGAATTAACAAGTTTTCATCTAATTCAGATAGAGGTTGAATTAATCCAACTTGTATGGCTATTAGTAAATCTTTAAAAACCGTTTCATGTGATTTTTCACAAACAATCGATAGAGTATCTAAATTAAACTCAGCGCCGATGCAAGCAGCTAACCGGAGAATTTGCTGTGTATTTTCTGCTAGTTTATTCAACTTGTGAAGCATTAACTCCACAACATTATCAGTGATATCTTGGGCTTGGATCTGAGCTATGTTCCACTGCCAGCTTAAGCCTTCAGCATAAAAGGTCAATAAATTTTCGCTATGCAGCATTCTCAAAAATTCACTGACAAAGAACGGATTACCCTCAGTTTTACGCAAAACTAACTCAGCTAATGGACGAACGGTGTCTGCATTCCGATGTAGCGTCTCGGCAATCAACTGACTTAACGGTTCAAGCGTTAATGGTGTTAGGGTAATTTCCTGAAGTACTGCCCCTTGTTTTCGCAGTCTCTCTAGCATTAATGCTAATGGATGCGTTGGATTTACTTCATTATCTCGATAGGCTCCAATCAAAAATAGGGATTGGGTTTGCTCATCCAGCAGCATCAACTCGATTAACTTCAGCGTTGCTGAGTCTATCCACTGCAAATCATCTAAGAAGATCACCAGGGGATGTGATTCTGAACAAAACACCCGCACAAACTGCCCAAAAATTCGATGAAAGCGATTTTGAACTTCAGTTGCTCCAACTTCTGGTACGGGCGACTGCTTGCCGATAATTAACTCAATTTCCGGGATGATATCAATAATAATTTGTCCGTTGGTTCCCAAAGCTGTTAAAAGCTGAGATCGCCACTGTTGCAGATGCTCATCTGGCTCACTGAGCAATTGCTGCACTAATTTTTGCAGAGCATCTGCGATCGCGCTGTAGGGAATATTGCACTGAAATTGGTCAAACTTACCAGAGACAAAATAACCGCGCTTTGCACTAATAGGTTTGTAGAGTTCCTGTACTAATGCTGATTTACCAACCCCAGCGTAGCCCGATACCAACATCAACTCGACTTTGAATTCAGGATTTTCTTCATTCTTCAGTCTCAATTGTTCATTCCCCCTTCCCGCTACTCTGTCAAATGCTGCTAATAATGCTTCAATCTCTGCTTCGCGTCCATACAATTTTTGGGGAATTTGAAACTGATCGCAAACGTCTTGAATACCCAGTTGAATACTGTCAATTTGACCTGTTTCTGCGAACTGGCAAAAACCTGTTTCTAAATCTGCTTTGATACCCCAAGCACTCTGATAGCGATCCTCTGCATTTTTTGCCATCAGTTTCAAAATAATATCTGAAACAGGTTTGGGAATCGTTGCATTCAGTTCATGGGGCGGAACAGGGTGTTTGGCAATATGACAATGAACTAGCTCAAGGATGTCCGTTGTTGGAAACGGCAGGTGTCCAGTTAGAAGTTCGTAGAACGTCACACCAAGCGAGTAAAAATCAGTGCGGTAATCGAGCGAACGGTTCATGCGTCCTGTTTGCTCTGGAGACAAATAGGCAAGAGTTCCTTCTAAACCATAATGGCTCTTAAACGTCGGATTTGTACGGCTAAATTGGGTAGCAATTCCAAAGTCAATAATTTTAACAACGCCAGTATCTGGATTGAAAACGATGTTTCCTGAATTGATATCTTTATGAATGACATTGGCGGCATGGATTCTGCCTAGAATGTTTGTCAGGTCGAGCGCAAGCGGTAGAAAAGTAGCTAAGGGCATCGGGCAGAAAGTCTCTGGTCGCTTGTGCATCCATTGCTCTAGAGACTCTCCACCAAAATCTTCTAAGAGAATGACGAGTGTGCGTTGATAGTCTTGCTGGCTGTATGCCTTAACAACGCCTTCCAGATTGAGAGAACGGGTAATTTCATATTCTTGCCTGTAGCGTGTCAGTTCTTGGGGAGAGGGATAATCTTGCTTGAGTAGCTTAACTACGAGCGATCGCTCATCTTGTACTCTGATGCCCCGATACACTAGAGATACTGAACTCTCATAGATTTTGCAATGGAAGGCAATTCCAGGTAGGGCAATCATTGAACTCTCTCCCAATGAATTTCATGAGCTGAGTTAGCGCCTGTCAGATAGGCACGCTTCATGAATATACTTCCTCACACTTAGAGTTTGAATCCCCTGTTTAGGTTTTCCAGTCATTCTGGATAATTCCAACATTCTCAAATGAGAAATTTATCCTTCTTGCCAGGGAAAACGATTAGTACAGGGGTTGAGTAGTAATGGAACAGAAACTTACGCTAAGGCTAAAACACTGACCGAGTAGTCATTTCAAGAAGCGCTTTCCAGCCTCAATGAGACGTACCAATTAGACTCTTCCCTAAATGGGACAATTTATTAAGCACTTTTCCGACGCTGGAAAGAGCATCCTAGTCACAGATTTTTTAGGGGTTTAAATGGGACAGCTAAAGCCGTATCGGATCGCAATTTATTGTCGCGTTTCCACCGATGAGCAAAGTTGCGATCGCCAAGAAAGAGACTTGGTTAGTTACGCACAACTATCAGGTTTTGAAGTTGTGGCTGTTTATAAGGAGACAGCGTCAGGGCGCTAGACCTCTTTTGCGCCAGATACTACCCCGCCGTTTGTTATAGCGCCTTGTTAGGCTCCATGACCCGACAATGGAGGTGGACAGATTTCCATCTTTTGAATCAAGCCATGCTCAATGGTATAACGATGACCAACGTGCTCATCGGCAAGCACAGCTCCGGCAAGATCGCGCACGACCTGATGCACCTCCACCAAAACCTGCCCAGTATCCTCCGGATAAAAGGCAACCGGCTCAACGTGTGGATTAATTTCGCTCCACTGCTCCGTCCAGTAAGCGCGGACTTCTTCAGTCCCACGAATAAAACCGCCTTTGAACGCTTTCGGCCAAGCCACGTCGGGAGTCATGAGGGCAAGGGCAGCATCAATATAGCGGTTCTCAGTTGGATGGCATACAGTAAGGGAGTAGCCCAGCCTGCCAGACAATCGCCGATCATGAAAGCCTACTCGCTTGACCTACGCCAAAAAGTGATTGATGCCT
>NZ_JAMPKG010000068.1:0-15624 GCF_039962015.1 Trichocoleus sp. AS-A1
TTTGTGATTACTTTAGCCCGTCGTTTAGGCTGTCGCACTGTTCCCGATTGTATCCGCGCTCTCGCCAATCAGGTTCACCAGGTTTTTCTCTGGCTAACATGAAACCACCCTGCCAACCCCCCTTAAAAAAGGGGGGCTAAGAAGGAAGAAGGTTATGTGTAGCGGTCAGATGTGTAGCGGTTAGACAATGAATGGGTATCGCTAAAAAGGAAGCACGTTTATCACTTGCATCTCGTACTGCTCCTTCGCTGCTACATCACTGGATCTCGCGTTTGTCCCCAAAGGGAAGGGAAGCGGTTCGTAGCGTTCCAGGCGGTTGAGGGGTGTGCTGGTTGCAGCTTCGTAGGCGATCGCGCTGTGGAGGTAAGCTAGGATTTCCATCATTGGTAGATGCCTGTGGGGGTGAAGTTCTGGATTACCCTTAGTTTTATGGGAATGCAGATTTAGCGGGAGCGATCGCTTACCAGTTTTTGGAAAGTGCGCCCGCTTGGTGGCTGTAAACCTAGTTTTCTCGTAGGGGATGCGGCTTGAGAAGGGGTCAGTTGCAAAATTGGCTGACGCATTGGGAAAATAGCGAAGTCTTTTACGCCTTGTCTACGCTTTGCCAAAGGCGCTCGGTTGCGGAGCATCTCAATGATTACCCGATTGGGTGATTTCTCAGGGCAACAAGCGTGAATAAGATAAGCTCAGCGAACAACATGATTGAATACAACAGTTTGGCGTGCGTTGGTAAGTTTTGTAAACTACCTTCAGCCAATTGCAACTGGTTGTAGTATCATACTACAGTTCCCTTGACCGGGAAATTATTGAAAAGTATCTCAGGAGGAAGAGTGATGTTAGAGCGTGTAGCCGTTAAGACCGCCACAACCATTCAGACGCAACACCCCATCCTCACAGAGCTTTTCATTTAATTATTCTGATGTACGCGAATAATTTACGCGATTCCTCTGTGAGTTTGGCGGTCTATAACCGCACCCATAGAGGAAACTTCAATGAATTTAGAGTTGTTGGGCTGGAATCGTTTTTTTGAGAAAAACTTTGACAGCTATTTTCAACAAGGGTATACTGTTGGTCGAGTTGCTCTTGAGCAAAAAAATACCTACCTTCTCTACACCGAGTTAGGAGAATTGTCGGCAGAAGTAACGGGGAAAATGCGTTACCAAGCCGACACACGAACAGATTTTCCAGCGGTAGGAGATTGGGTAATTGTTACCATCATTGACGATGAAGAAAGAGCAAAAATCCATGAAATTTTGCCCAGAAAAAGCAAATTTTCTCGAAAAGCTGTAGGCGCACAAACAGATGAGCAAATAATTGCCACCAACATTGATACGGTGTTTTTGGTTTCGGGATTGGATCTAGACTTCAATCTCCGAAGAATCGAACGTTATCTAATTTTGGTTTGGGAAAGTGGAGCGAATCCGGTCATCATTCTGAATAAAGCCGACTTGTGCGATGAAGTTGAGCAACGAAAAGCAGAAGTAGAAGCGATCGCTCCTGGCGTACCCATTATTAGCTTGAGTGCAATTGAGAACCAAGGACTCGATGCCTTGAGTCCCTATCTCGGTACGGGGCAAACCGTAGCACTAATTGGTTCTTCGGGAGTCGGGAAATCGACGATTACCAATCAATTAGCTAAAAAGGACATTCAAGCAGTTCAATCAGTACGCAAAGGAGATAATCGAGGCCGCCACACCACAACACATCGAGAGTTAATTATTTTGCCTTCTGGGGGTTTGCTGATGGACACTCCGGGAATGCGAGAAATTCAGATGTGGAATGGAAGTGAAGGCTTTCAGGAAACCTTTACTGATATCAATACGCTTGCTACAGAGTGTCGCTTTCGCGATTGCCAACATGAAGCAGAACCCGGTTGTGCAGTGCAACAAGCTTTGCTTGATGGCATTCTAGATAAGCAACGTTTCCGGAACTACCGAAAACTTCAACAAGAGCTTGAATACAATCACCGGAAACAAGATCAAAAAGCGTCTTTAGCCGAGAAGGAAAAATGGAAAAAAATCCATAAAGCTCTAAGAAACAATCCAAAACGCTAAGCAGCTAAGTCATTATCTTAGCCAGCAAAAAAGCGTTAACTTCTAGGAGCAGCCAGTAAGGATTGGGAAGTGGAGTCTCGAAACTTCCAAGTTAAACTTGGAAGTTTCAAGGCCTCAATTCCGCATAGGCAGTTGAATTCGTGTAGCCGTGAGTTGACTTGCCAGCGTTTTTTATCAACACTCAGTATTTTGGAAATAGCCATGAAGAACCTAACAAAAAATCATCATCTGTACTCTAATTACCCAGGATTCAGCATATATGCAAAAAAAATCATTTCTAACCGCCGAACAAATTAGCTACGAACTCGCTTCCGACCAAACCTTATTTACCAATGTTCAAGCCACAGTGAATGAGGGAGATAGAATTGCGCTTGTCGGTGCTAATGGGGTAGGAAAATCAACCTTGCTCAAAATCTTGGCTGGTGAAATTCAGCCTAGTTCGGGTTCTGTGAATCGTGAAGGTACGGTTTATTACCTTCCACAAATTAGCACCCTTATCCAGTCAACCCAAGGCGCGACTGTTTTTGATTTTTTAAGTTATTTTTCAGAGGATTGGTGGGAAATTAGTAACCTGTTAGAAGCGAAGTTAAAAACTTCAGTAGATATTTCGCTACCCGTTAGCAGTTTGAGTGGCGGTGAGCTTACTAAACTGCTTCTGGCAATTGGTTTATACAGAAACCCAAGCGTGCTACTCCTAGATGAACCCACGAATCATCTTGATTTCTTAGCTTTGGAGAATCTAAAGCATTTCCTCCAAGAATTGAAACAACCTTTTGTCCTTGTCTCTCACAAACCTTTTTTCCTAGATCAAGTCGTCAACACCATCTGGGAGTTAACACCATTAGGAGTGAAGGTTTATGGGGGTAACTTTTCCAGCTACAAGGAACAAAAAGAAATTGAATTTCAGGTAGCTTTGAGGACGCGAGAAATAGCCAAAAAAGAACTTAAGCAGGCAACTGATGCGTCTTTGCAAGAAGAGAAACGGGCAGGAAAATCCCGAAGAGAAGGGCGTAAACAAGCTCACGATAGAAGTATGGGAAAATCTGCAAGAAGATTCTTCGAGAATCGAGCATCAGCAAGTGCTGGAAGCGCCTCAAAAAAACATGAGGTGGCTATCGCTAAAGCTACACAAAATTTGGAATCTGCCAAAATTAGGACAAATCCAGTTGCCATTGTTCGCCTTGAAGAAGAAAGGAGTAAAAAGGGGAGAAGCTTAATTGACATTCAAGGAGCAAATCTGAAGATTGGAAGTCAGTTTCTCATCAAGAATATACAGATGCACATAGCATCCGGTGAGCGAGTTGCTATTTCTGGGGCTAATGGATCGGGAAAATCAAGCTTAATTAGGACAGTCTTGGGCATTCATCGAGAAAATTCTCCAGCAATTCTTGAAGCGGGAAAAGTTTCAGTTGCTCCCCGTTTAAAAGTTGTATGTCTTGACCAAACTTACGAGTTTGTCGATAGGGAAAATACAATTTTAGGAAATTTGCAAGTAGCTAATCCCAACCTAGAGTATCAACTTGTCAGACAGCAGCTTGGACACTTTTTATTTTTTAATGATGAAGTGAATAAAAAAGCCGATGTTTTGAGTGGAGGGGAGCTAGCAAGACTTGCCCTGGCGATGATTAGTGTATCGGAAATTGAATTGCTGGTATTGGATGAACCAACGAATAATTTGGATTTGGAAACCGTTACTCAAATTGTGGAAGCGTTAGAGGAGTATCAAGGTGCTATCTTGGTAATTTCTCATGACCTAGACTTTCTCAGTCGCATTCAGATAACCAAAGCCTTTAAAATCCAAAATAAGGCGATGCGAACGACCGTTTTTCTTCCCGATGAGACGGAACAATATTATCAAGAATTGCTGGGATAGCCAAAAGTAGCTCTAACTAAAATTAGGTGCTATCTAAATAGGCAAGTTTGTTTGTCTATAGCAGTCCAAATGATTTGTGAAGGCAAGATACCCGACTGCTTAGAAAAGTCGGGTATCTGAACCGCTAGTTCCCAATTAAAGTAGGATTGTTATAGATACTCCTTGAGGCGTCAAATATGTTTATTAAACAGATGCCATGAACCCTAACTCAAATAATCCTAAAACGATTACCTATACCCAAATTGTAGACCTGAGTCATGTCATCGATCCAAATATACCTATTTGGCAAAACGATCCACTCGTTGAATTTGAGCCAGTCGCCAAGTTAGAAAAAGATGGTTACTATCTACGAAGATTCTCGATGGGAGAACATAGCGGCACTCATATCAACGCACCGAACAGCTTTTATGAAGATGGAAGTGGGATTGAGAGCTATCCAGCTCAATCACTTGTTGTAGCAGCAATTGTTATCGATATCCGCGATAAAACTACTGCTAATTTTGACTATGCTTTAACAACAGCCGATGTCCTCGATTGGGAACATCAATACCATCCGATATTCCCTGACACTGTTGTACTTCTATACACGGGTTGGCAAGAAAAGTGGGGCGATCGAAGAGCTTTTTTAAATCAGGACGAACAAGGCAACTTTCACTTTCCGGGGTTTGGGGCTGAAACTAGCCGATTCTTAGTCGAAGAACGCGCGATCGCTGGCGTGGGAATTGATACTCATGGCGTTGATCCAGGGCAAGATGAAACCTTTAGCACCAACCGCCTGGTACTAAAAAAGGCTGGAATTATATTGGAAAATCTGACAAATCTCGATCGGTTATCGCCTACTGGCACCACATTAGTCATTGGGATTTTACGTCTACGGGGTGGTTCTGGGACACCTGTATCCGTGTTAGCTTTTTTGCCTTGATATCTGCACAAAAATCGCATTGACTTTACGTGATCGCGCCTTCAATCAACCTTGATAGGCGATTATCCCTTGTGGTGAAAGCAAAGATAGATGACGCCGGATGCCGACAACGCCCCGATAGCTGCAAAAGAAAGAATCGATATGTCTGAACAAGAGGTTTTTGTCTTTCCTGCATCATTTGCCCAACAGCGGCTGTGGTTCCTTGACCAGTTGATACCTGGCAATGCGATCTATAATGTGCCGACAGTCATTCGCCTAAAAGGTACGCTCAATTTCGCGGCATTAGAGCAGACATTTAACGAAATTGTGCGTCGCCACGAAGCCTTACGGACTACATTTAAGGTGCTAGAGGGGCAACCCGTACAAGTGATTCCTGCGGAAAGCTGCGCTAAGGCTTCCGGCTTAACCATCCCTCTGTCCGTAGTAGACCTGCGGCAGTTTCCAGAATGCGATCGCGAACTCCAAGCCCAGCAGTTGGTAGCAGCAGAAATCGAGCGTCCTTTTGATTTGTCCTCTATTCCATTGCTGCGAGTAAAGCTGCTACAGCTTTCCGAAACAGAACATATTCTATTGCTGAATATGCACCACATTATCTGTGATGATTGGTCGATTGGGGTGCTGATTCGGGAACTGGGAACCCTCTACACAGCCTTTACTTGTAAAGACGCGACGCATCCCGTCTCTACGCTGCCGGAACTGCCCCTACAATACGCCGACTTTGCCCATTGGCAGCGCCAGTGGCTGCAAGGAGAGGTGCTGGAAACTCAGTTAGCTTATTGGCGGCAACAATTAAACGGTATTTCCGTGCTAAATTTGCCCGTTGACCGACCGAAACCAGCGGTTGCAAGCTATCGAGGAGCAACGCAATCTTTAGAGTTACCGAAAAAGCTCAGTGATGCGCTCCAGACGCTTTCGCAGCAAGAAGGTGTAACCCTATTTATGACTTTGCTGGCAGCATTTCAGATTTTACTTTATCGATACACGCATCAAGAAGATATTGCGGTGGGTTCGCCAATTGCTAACCGTAACCGCAGTGAAATTGAAGGATTGATTGGCTTTTTTGTCAACAGTTTGGTATTACGCACCGACTTATCTGGAAACCCAACTTTTCGGGAACTCTTGGGCAGAGTCCGGCAGGTAACACTAGGCGCATACAGCCATCAAGATTTGCCCTTTGAGAAGCTTGTTGAGGAACTGCATCCAGATCGCAACTTAAATATTCATCCGTTATTCCAAGTAGTGTTTGGTTTTGAAAATGCGCCAATGTCGGCACTAAAACTACCTGAATTAGTGCCTAGTTTTATGGATATTGACTTTAAAACAACACGATTCAATTTGGAGTTTCATCTGTGGAAATGTTCTGAAGATTTCCGAAGTTTGTGGGGTGGGAAATGGGGAAATTCTGAGGGAATTAGAGGCGTAGTGGTTTACAACACGGATTTATTCGATGAAGCCACGATTACCAGAATGCTGGGACATTTTAAAACATTGCTTGAAGGGATTGTTAATCATCCCGAAGAACGAGTTGCAAATTTACCGCTATTGGGTGAAGCTGAACGACAGCAGTTATTAATACAAATAAACGACACCGGGGCAGATTATCCTGAAAATCAGTGTATCCATCAGTTATTTGAAAATCAGGTAAAGCAAAATCATAATTCTATAGCAGTAATGTTTGAGAATTTAGAGACAAGGGTTATCGAGTCTCTAACCTACCGGGAGTTGAACATACGCAGCAACCAATTAGCACATTATTTGCAAAAATTGGGGGTAGGTTCGGAAGTTTTAGTCGGCATCTGCATGGAGCGTTCTGTAGACCTAATTGTGGGATTACTAGGCATTCTGAAAGCCGGGGGAGCTTATATGCCTTTAGATCCGAGTTATCCTCAAGAGCGTTTGAAGTTCATGCTTGATGATGCTTGTAGAGGCGAAGCATTTGTCAAGAAAAAACTTGGCTCCGAGCCAGAAATTACTGCCACGAATGCTTCGCCCATACTATTGCTGACACAGGAAAAATTTGTTGAGAATTTTGGGGATTTACCGCACCCAGTTGTGGCCCTCGATAAAGATTGGGAAATCATTTCCCAAGAAAGTAAAGAAAACCCGAATAGCAGCGTAACCAGCAATAACTTAGCTTATGTAATCTACACTTCTGGATCTACAGGAAATCCCAAGGGAGTTGCGGTTACTCACAAAGCTGTCAATCGGCTGGTATGCAACACAAATTATGTAAAATTGTCACCTAATGATAAAGTTGCCCAAGCCTCAAACACTTCCTTCGACGCAGCAACATTCGAGATTTGGGGAGCTTTGGTTAACGGCGCTCAACTTGTTGGAATTAGCAGAGATGTCACTCTTTCGCCCCACGAGTTTGCATTACAACTCCAACAAAAAGACATCAGCGTTTTATTTTTGACCACCGCTTTATTTCAACAGATTGCCAGAGATGTTCCCCATGCTTTCGCTTCGTTACGCTATTTGCTATTTGGAGGCGAGGCTGTTGATACTCGGTGGGTCAAAAAGGTTCTTAAACATGGAGTGCCAAAGCAATTCATTCATGTCTATGGGCCAACAGAGAGTACAACATTTTCTTCTTATTATTGCTTAGAGAACTTAGCAGAATCAGCAGCCTCTATCCCCATTGGTCGCCCGATTACGAATACGCAGATTTATTTACTGGATGCTCATTTACAACCTGTACCGATTGATGTTATTGGCGAATTGTACATTGGCGGTGATGGATTGGCGAGAGAATATCTGAATCGCCCTGAATTAACTGCTGAACGCTTTATTTTTAATCCTTTTAGTAATAAACCAGAAACACGACTTTATAAAACGGGTGACTTAGGCCGCTATTTACCAGACGGCAATATTGAGTTTTTAGGTCGCATTGATAATCAGGTAAAAATTCGCGGCTTCCGCATCGAATTGGGTGAAATTGAAGCAGCGGTTAATCAGCATCCAGCAGTGCGCGAGACAGTGGTAATTGTGAGGGAAGATATCCCTGGGGATAAGCACTTAGTCGCTTATATTGTTCCTAGCCAAAAACAGGCACCAGCAACCATAAATCTGCGACAATTTCTGAAAGAAAAGTTACCAGAATACATGGTGCCTTCAGCTTATGTCATGCTAGAATTCCTACCGCTGACACCGAATGGAAAAGTAGATCGCCGTGCCTTACCTGCGGTTGATACGCTCAGTTTTGATATCAAAGAAGATTATGTCGCACCACGCGATCGCGTTGAGGAAGCGCTAGCCGAAATTTGGGCTAAAGTTTTGGGAAAAGAGCAGGTAAGTGTCCACGACAATTTCTTTGAATTGGGCGGTCATTCTCTACTCGCAACTCAGCTAAATTCCCGCATCCGCGATGCTTTCCAAATAGAGTTGTCTGTACGCAACTTGTTTGAATCTCCAACGGTAGCTAGTTTAGCTAGGCACATTGAAACGATGTGTTGGGCAGCTAAAGGTTTGGATAACACGAATTCTACGGAAAATGAGCGAGAAGAAATAGAATTTTAAGTCTTTCTACAATCTCATTTGCAAATACTCAAGAGTCAGCAAGCGCAAGTAATCTAAAATGTTCTGAGCGTTACCCGCATTTAGCACAAAACGCACTGACAACTTCGGAAAATAGCTGATTCTTCTCCACCAAAGCCATGTGTCCACCCGGCTTGATCGTGACGAGTTCAGCTTGAGGTAGTTCGGCTTTCATGCGATCGCTTGCAACAGGTTTAGTTGCGATATCTGTTGCACCGCAAACGACCAACACCGGAACGTTAATCGTTGGGAGTGTTGTTGTTTCCTCGAAATTGAACATTGCCAATGTACCGCGAGCGAGAACACCAGGCGAACCTAAAGCCGATAAGAAAGCGGCGAAATCCAGTTGACCGCGGGTTTCAGTCCCCTTAAATCCAGAAATCTCTACGCTGATGTGTAGCGAACCGTTGAGATAGCTTAGCCAAGTCATCAGCCAAAAGAGGGGTGACAGGAGCATGGTGAGGTACAGCAATGGTTCAAGCAGCGGTTTCTGCAATTTGGGTAACACACTGCTCAAGATAGAAGTTTTCAGCGGATTGGTGTAGGTTGTATCTGCGAGGATTAAGCCTGCTACGCGACGCCCCAGATGTTCTGGAAACAGCCGACAGAATGTTAGGTTAATCATGCCGCCCATGCTGTGTCCAAGCAGGATAACCGGCTTGTCTCCGGCGATCGCAACAACGGCTTCGAGGTCACGGGCATATTTTTCTACGGAGTAGTCGTTATTTTTGGGTCTAGTAGATTTTCCTAGCCCTGGCAAGTCCCAAACAATCACTCGGAAGCGATCGCTCAGTTGTCGCTTGGCATAGTACCATACCGCACTGTTTGGTCCCCAACCGTGTGACAAGATAATCGGTTGACCATCCTCAGGCCCATAGAACTCTACTTGCAGAACGCTACCATCGGGTCGTTGTATGCGCTGCACAGTTCCGGTACGCATGATTTTGGGTTCGTCAGCACCTTGGCGACGCAGCAGCGGCAAGCTGATAAAACGACCGCCGAGAGACCACAAAACCATCGCCAGTCCGCCTATCAAGTAGGATGTCCCCACCAGTTCCCCTTCGTACCACTCATACAGAATGTAAATTCCTCCGCCTAGTATCCCGATGGACAGCAATCCAACCAGCCATACGAGTAGGAAATTGAGGGGCATGAACACCATAAGCAGAAACCTTTAGGGTGGGATGTTGACTGCGTTGTCTTCCAACGTCATACCGAGGTTAGACCACAGTCGGGTCAATAGCAAGTAAACTCCTCTAGCGGGTAGTGTCCTAGAAGAGGTTTAATTTTGAAAACAGTTGAGTTTTTATCTTACCTCCGTAGCTTAGATATTCAGGTTTTTGTTGATGGAGAACGCCTGCGCTGTAACGCCCCAGAAGGAAGCCTCACCGCAGAACTACGTGCAGAGATAGCTGAACGCAAAGCTGAAATTCTCTCATTTCTAAGGACAGCTAACGTTACCACAAACGCTACTCCGATAAGCCTTACACCCATTTTGCGGGACAGAAATCTGTCGCTATCCTTTGCACAACAGCGGCTGTGGTTTCTGGATCAATTAGTCCCTAACAATGCTTTCTATAATGTTCCGGCAGCGGTGCGTCTGGTAGGTTCGTTAAATTTAGCAGCCCTGGAGAAGACTTTTAACGAAATTGTGCGCCGTCACGAAGCTTTACGCACCACTTTTGTAACGGTGGAAGGGCAACCCGTACAAGCGATCGCATCCACGTTAACTGTACCGCTACCAGTAATAGATTTGCGATCGCGAAGCGTCTCCGAAGGAGAATCGCAAAGCGTCTCTGTTGCCGAAGCCGCCCTAAAAGGGCTAGGAGAATTAGAAACCGAAGCGCGACGCATCACCACCCAAGAAGCTCAACGCCCTTTCGATTTGTCCAAAGACCCTTTTCTACGAGTAACGCTACTGCGGTTAGATGAGTCAGAATATGTGCTACTGCTGGTTCTGCACCACATTGTCTCCGATGGCTGGTCTATGGGGGTACTAATTCGCGAGTTAGCGGCACTCTACACAGCCTTTGCTTCTTGTAAAGACGATAAATTTTCCGTCTCTACACCTTTACCAGAACTACCTATTCAGTATGCAGACTTTGCCCACTGGCAACGTGAGTGGTTGCAAGGGGAAGTATTGGAAACACAACTTGCTTACTGGCGGCGGCAATTAGAGGGTATTTCTATCTTAAATTTGCCTACTGACAGACCTCGACCAGCAGTTCAAAGCTACCGGGGTGCAACGCAACTTTTGCAACTACCAAAAAGCCTGAGCAAGGCGTTAGAAGCCTTAAGCCAGCAAGAAGGCGTAACTTTGTTTATGACTTTACTTGCAGCATTTCAAACTTTGCTGTACCGCTACACACAGCAAGAAGATATTGCCGTAGGTTCGCCAATTGCCAACCGCAACCGCAGTAAAATTGAAGGGTTAATTGGTTTTTTTGTCAATAGTTTGGTGTTGCGTACCAACTTTGATGGAAACCCAACATTTCGCTCACTTTTGAGTCGAGTGCGAGAGGTATCGCTTGGAGCATATGCTCACCAAGATTTGCCTTTTGAAAAGCTGGTGGAGGAACTGCATCCGGAGCGCAACTTGAATCAAAATCCCCTGTTTCAGGTGGTGTTCGCGCTACAAAATGCGCCAATGTCGGCGTTAGAACTACCAGAGTTAACCTTAAGCCCGCTGCAATTTGTTGATACAGAAACAACGCGATTTGATTTAGAGTTCCACTTGTGGGAGCAAAAGGAAAATAATGGGTTAGGGGTAGATAGCTCAGAAGGAATTAGCGGCTTTGTCGTATACAGCACCGATTTATTCGATGCAGCCACGATTAACCGAATGCTGGAACATTTCCAAATATTGCTAGAGGGCATTGTTGCAAATCCAGAGCAACGAGTTACCGAATTACCGATATTAAGTGAAGCTGAACTACATCAACTGTTAGTGCAATGGAATAATACCAAAGTAGATTATCCCAATGATTTGTGTGTTCATCAGCTATTTGAAGCACAGGTAGAGCAGAATAAAGATGCGATTGCTCTAGTATTTGAAGATAAAGAACTCACCTACCAAGAGTTAAATATACGCAGCAACAAACTTGCACGTTATTTACAAAAATTGGGTATTGGTGCGGAAATTTTAGTAGGACTTTGCGTAGAGCGATCGCTTGATATGATAATCGGGATGTTAGCCATCCTGAAAGCAGGTGGAGCATACCTACCTTTAGACCCCAGCTACCCCCCTGAGCGTTTGAGTTTTATGCTTCAAGATGCTCAAGTGCCAGTTATATTAACACATGAACAGTGTATCGAACGTCTTGGGAAGCATACCTCACGAATAATTTGTTTAGACAAAGATTGGGAAACAATTGCCCAAGAAAGCGAAGATAATCCTAGCAGCAACGTTACCGCAGACAACCTTGCTTATGTCATCTACACCTCTGGCACCACAGGAAAGCCTAAAGGGGTTAAAATTGAACATCGCAGCTTATTAAATCTCATCTTTTGGCATCAGAGAACGTTTGCAGTTTCACCGCTTGACCGAGTAACGCAGGTTGCTGGAGTTGCCTTTGATGCTTGCGGGTGGGAAATTTTGCCTTATTTGAGTGCAGGATGTAGCATCTATTTGATTGATGATGAACTAAGAATAGCGCCTGAAAAGCTGAGAGACTTCTTAATATCGAAATCAATAACAATTAGCTTTTTACCGACACCTTTAGCTGACAAAATTTTGTTATTGGATTGGTCTACTAACGCCGCTTTACGAATATTACTGACAGGGGGAGACAAACTACACCAGTCTCCTTTGGCTGAGTATCCTTTCCAGCTAGTTAATAATTATGGCCCAACTGAGAATACTGTTGTTACAACTTCCGGGATAGTTGCTGTTAAAGAGAAAGAAGATTCACCCAACAGGGCTTCAAAAGGGGGGCAAGAGGGGAGCGTAAATGTAGCAGCATCAGGAAATGCGATCGCGCCTACAATTGGTCGTCCCATTGCCAACACTCAAGTTTATGTTATAGATAGATATTTACAACCTGTACCCATCGGCGTTGCTGGTGAATTGCACATTGGTGGTGATGGACTAGCGCGAGGTTATTTAAACCGTCCCGATTTAACTGCTGAAAAATTCATTTCTAACCCTTTTAGCAACCAACCAGAAGCACGTCTTTATAAAACAGGCGATTTAGTTCGCTATCAACCAGATGGCAATATCGAATTTTTAGGTCGCCTCGACGAACAAGTAAAAATTCGCGGCTTCCGCATAGAGTTGGGAGAAATTGAAGCGGTACTGAGCCAGAATCCAGCAGTGCTGCAAAATGTTGTAATAACTCGTGAAGATTTACCAGGGGAAAAGCGTTTAGTAGCTTATGTAGCGCTAAATGCTGAATACAGCGAACAGAAGCAGATGGAAATGCAATTGCAAAATGAGCAGGTTTCGCAATGGCAGATGCTCTACAACGAAAATTATAATCAACCTGCTGCTGGTTCAGATCCAACATTCAATATTGTCGGTTGGAATAGCAGTTATACTAATCAACCGATTCCAGCAGAACAGATGCGTGAATGGGTAGATAACCAAGTCGCGCAAATTCTGGATTTGCAACCGAGTCGAGTGCTAGAAATTGGGTGCGGAACAGGTTTATTGTTGTTTAGAATTGCGCCTCACTGCAATAAATATTGTGGGACGGACTTTTCCTCTGCTTCACTGCACTACATTCAGCAGCAATTGGCACAATTACCTCAAGTAACATTGCTTCAGAAGTTGGCGACTGACTTTGAGGGAGTGGAGTCCGAAGCCTTTGATACGGTGATTCTGAACTCGGTTGTGCAATATTTTCCCAATATTGATTATCTGGTGCGCGTACTGGAGGGTGCAATAAATGCGATCGCTCCCGGTGGCTTCATCTTCATTGGCGATGTGCGTAGTCTCCCACTGCTGCAAGCTTTCCACGCCTCAGTACAGCTTTATCAAGCCGAACCCTCCCTCACCCGCGAACAGTTGCAGCAACGAGTAGAAATGCAAATGTTCCAAGAAACTGAGTTAGTAATCGATCCAGCTTTCTTCACTGCTTTAAAACAGCGATTTCCCCAGATTAGCGACGTACAAATTCAACTAATTCGGGGCCGTTCTCACAATGAATTAACGCAGTTTCGTTACAATGCGATTCTGCATATTGGCACAGAAATAGATCCCCCCAACCCCCCTTATGAAGGGGGGCTTCAGAACCCAAAAATAAATCTTCCTAGCCCCTCTTATAAAGGAGGGCTTCAGAACCCAGAAATAGATCCCCCCAACCCCCCTTATGAAGGGGGGCTTCAGAACCCCCCTTTTCAAGGGGGGCAGGGGGGATCAAATTGGCTAGACTGGCACGAAAATAACTTAACCGTCTCCGCTGTACTTCAGCTATTAGTTGATAACCAACTAGAACTCTTAAGCATTACCAATGTGCCTAATGCGCGGGTAACAGCAGCAGTTAAAACAGCAGAATGGCTATCAGGCGCAGCAGAATTTAAGACTGCGGGACAGATGCGTGAAGCATTGCAAAAACTCCAAAATTCAGGAGTAGAACCAGAAGACTTTTATAGTCTAGATGTACCCTACAACGTTGATATTAGCTGGTCAAATTCCGGCACTGATGGACGCTACGATGTAGCGTTTGTAAGGAAAAAAGTAGATAAGAAAACTACTTTGCCACTCAGCGCTAAATTGCGATCGCTACAATCTTATGCGAATAATCCCCTGCAAGCAAAAGCAGCTCGTAAGTTAATCCCTCAATTGCAGACTTATCTCACCCAAAAGCTACCTGAGTACATGGTGCCATCAGCTTTTGTAGTCCTAGAATCTCTACCGCTTACGCCTAATGGCAAAGTCGATCGGCGTGCTTTACCTGCACCCGAACCAGTCAAACTAGAATTGGCAGGAAGTTATGTTGCACCTCAAACTCCGGTTGAGGAAGCATTAGTGAAAATTTTTGCTGAGGTTTTGGGAGTTAAACGGGTAGGTATTCACGATAACTTCTTTGAATTAGGAGGACATTCATTACTAGCGACTCAGCTTGTTTCTAGAGTGCGCGACGCATTCGGGGTGGAGTTACCTTTGCGTAGCGTCTTTGAGGCACCGACCATTGCAGAATTATCGAAAGCGCTCGCTAGTTTTCAGCAGACCACTACTCAAAGCAAAGCCCCAGCCTTAGTGCCAATTTCTCGTGAAAATCGTCGCATGAAGCTATCTTCTCTCAACAAAGAAAACCAACAACCGTGAACCAGATGAACACCAGCGACCAATTTCCAGAAAATTTCATCTGGGGCGCGGCTACCTCCGCTTATCAGATAGAGGGTGCGGTAACAGAAGGCGATCGCAAACCCAGCGTCTGGGATACCTTCAGTGCTACCCCCGGACGGGTTGAGAATGGCGATACGGGTGCTGTTGCTTGCGACCATTACCACCGCTACGAAACAGACGTAGAACTGATGGCACAACTGGGCATCCAGCATTATCGCTTTAGTATCGCTTGGCCCCGAATTATTCCTGATGGTCGGGGAAACGTGAATGAGAAGGGAATTGATTTCTACAAGCGTCTGGTTGATTGCCTGCACAAACACAGTATTACACCCCACGCCACCTTGTTTCATTGGGACAGTCCTCAAGCACTAGAGGACTTGTACGGTTCTTGGCGCAGCCGGGAGATGGCTTCAGATTTTGCTGACTATGCTACTGCCGTTGTCAGTCGGTTAGGCGATCGCATCACCAACTGGATGACCATCAACGAAATCCCCTGCTTCACTGATTTCGCCTACGATGTAGATAAAGACCCACCCTTTGCCCCTGGCACTCGCGTCAAAACTCGCAAAGAAGTGTGGCAGACTTCTCACCATGCCCTCCTCGCTCATGGAATGGGCTGTCAAGCTATCCGTGCTGCCTCGCCCCTTCCCTGTTCCGTAGCACTTGTAGACAATATTTCTGTCACTGTTCCCCTCACCGAATCAGCGGCTGATATAACCGCAGCTCAGCAAGCTTTCCATACTTCTTGGCTCAATGGGGGGATTATTTTTCCCGCTCTTACGGGTGTCTACAGTCCAGCAATGCTTGAGAAGTTGGGCGTTGATGCTCCAGATATAGCGGTTCTCACATGAGAGGAATACACTCTGAGGTATCAGGAGCAACGTAGTAACAGCAATGAGTGAACCAGCCAATCATGTCTTTAATGGTGACTGAATTGAATGCTTCTGTA
>NZ_JAMPKG010000069.1:0-14445 GCF_039962015.1 Trichocoleus sp. AS-A1
TGCCTGGAGCAGACCCAGCAACGCTACGGAAGTCGAATTAGCATTTTGGGTCTTTGGCAACCGGATGAACGCTTCGAGTATGCGCTAGTGCAAGGAGGATTTAAGAGTGCAAGCTACATTAGTGTGATCGATTGGGTCGCTGCAACAGCGAATGAAACCCTCAAACGAACGGGACGGCTTACCGTTATCGTTCAAGACAATGGACCGATTCACACTAGTAAACTGGTACGTGAGCAGTGGGCACGGTGGCAAGAGCAAGGATTATTCATTTTCTTCTTGCCTGCCTATTGCTCCCAGATGAACCCCATCGAAGGACAGTGGCATCAACTCAAAGCCCATGAAATTTCAGGACGAATGTTCGACAATGAATATGATTTAGCCCTTGCTGTAATCGACGGCATGGAATCACGGAGTGAACAAGGGGGATATACGTTAGAGCGTTTTAGGTTTAAATCATCCTAGCTACTTAGTTATGGCGTTCTTATCAAATATTTACTCGAAGATGGCGATCGCAGCCGTCTTTTTTTTGCCTAGATGCTTAACATAAAAATTTTTAAATTAACATATTGCAACATTTAAACAACTAGAGCTATATTCGTAGGGTAAGTATAAATTCCTAAGACATCACTTCTGATTGAGTCTATACAGGAAACTTTGGCGAAGTACAGGTTGCTCTGTTGAGTGCCTGCAATACGCCACCTAAATGCCGCAATATCGCCTCAACCTTGGGTAGGTTCTGATGATCAGTACTCAATTTCCGTGGCTCACCACGATTATTCTGCTGCCGTTACTCGCTTCCTTCGCCATCCCCGTACTACCGGATAAAGACGGCAAGACCGTCCGCTGGTACGCATTGGGAGTAGCGTTAGTAGATTTTGCTCTGATTGTTTATACCTTTTGGCGTCACTACGACTTAAAAAACCCGACATTTCAGTTAGTTGAAACCTATTCTTGGGTGCCTCAACTCGGTCTAAATTGGTCTGTAGCGGTGGATGGGCTGTCTATGCCATTGATTGCTTTGACCGGCTTAGTCACCACCCTGGCTATCTTCGCGGCTTGGAACGTTACAAATAAGCCACGTTTGTTTTACTTTTTAATGCTGGCAATGTACAGCGCTCAGATTGGCGTTTTTGCTGCTCAGGATATGCTTTTGTTCTTCCTGATGTGGGAACTAGAGTTAGTGCCGGTGTACCTGCTGATCTCCATTTGGGGAGGGCCAAAACGCCAATATGCTGCTACCAAATTTATCCTTTACACTGCTTTGGGTTCAGTATTCATTTTGGTTGCCGGTTTAGCGATGGCTTTCTATGGCGATACCGTCACCTTCGACATGGCAGAACTGGCAGCCAAGCATTACCCCTTAGCATTGGAACTCCTGGCCTATGCTGGGTTCTTGATTGCCTTCGGAGTCAAACTGCCAATTTTCCCGCTGCACACTTGGCTACCTGATGCTCACGGCGAAGCTTCCGCCCCCGTCTCGATGATTTTGGCTGGGGTGTTGCTGAAAATGGGCGGCTATGCGCTAATCCGCATGAATATCGAAATGCTGCCTAGCGCCCATGTTTATTTCGCCCCAGTACTCGTGATATTGGGTGTCGTCAACATTGTCTATGGTTCTTTAAACGCTTTTGCTCAAGGCAATCTCAAACGACGGCTAGCTTGTTCTTCGATTGCCCACATGGGCTTTGTACTGATTGGAATTGCCTCGTTCACTGACTTAGGGCTAAACGGTGCAGTTCTGCAAATGGTTTCCCACGGGTTGATTGCAGCGGCGCTGTTCTTCCTCTCAGGCGTTACCTACGAACGCACCCACACCCTGATGATGGAAAAAATGGGGGGCATGGCGAAACAAATGCCTAAAGTCTTTGCTTTGTTCACCGCCGGTTCAATGGCTTCTCTCGCCTTACCAGGGATGAGTGGATTTGTCGGGGAATTGACAGTCTTTTTAGGCTTCACCATGAGCGATGCTTACAGTTCCACTTTCAAAGTAGTGGTAGTATTGCTGGCTGCGGTGGGATTAATTTTGACGCCAGTTTATTTGCTCTCTATGCTGCGGCAGGTGTTCTACGGTAAGCAACATCAAGAGTTGGTAACAGATTTAGTCTTGCTGGATGCCCAGCCGCGCGAGGTGTTTATTGCCGCTTGCTTAATTATTCCGATTATCGGAATTGGTTTCTATCCCAAGGTGGCAACTCAAACCTACGATGTGAAGACTGTAGCGATCGCTGCCCAGGTTCACAATGTACTGCCTCTAGTCGCTCAAACCGAAGCGCCTCTCTACTCGCGCGGTTTGGTTGCACCAACTTTACCCGCTACTGCGGCTGGAAATTTGCTGAGTGCAGCCGAGTAATTGACTCGACTGTCCTTAGAAATCAATCGTGCTGATTTAAGGAGCCATCTTCATGGCTCCTTGTTTCTTTTGGATGGAGCTGAATGGTTAGGTTGTGGGGGAATGGAGGAGCGATCGCTATTTTCTCGAAATAATAATCCACACCGCATGAATGATTCCGGGAAAATAACCTAGAAAAGTCAAGACGAGATTGATCCAAAAGTCTCTTCCAAAGCCAACTTGCAAGAAAACGCCCAGCGGTGGCACAAAAATAGCGATCAGGATACGGAAGAAATCCATAAAAACACCTTTTGAGAATTAATGGGAATATTTTCTAGGATCTCATTGATTTGGGGAATTCTTCTCTCTATTCCGATAGAACTGTCAATCTATCGGTGAGTAGATAAAACGACTTTACTGTTATCTTTGCTACTAAAATGCTAAAAATCTTTAATGTTTAAAAATATTAAGTCAGTCGTCAGTAGAGAGGAATTTTGGGAACGGGAATTGCGGGCGATCGCCGAGAAGCAATGGTTTGTGTGAAACTATCGCGGAAATCCTCAGAACATCAAGCTGCACTGCATATTTATCAACAAGGCAGGAACTTTTTTGGGGAAAATCAGTCTAAGATGCGATGCTGCCCCAAAGAATATGAAGTTATTCTATTAAGAAAATAAAGGCACAAATAAGCAGAGCTATTATTGCGACAAATCCGGCAAAATCTGAGCATTGCTGATATGGGTATTACTGCTGATACAGAAGCGTTGTCTAGGCGGCTAAAGGGTGCAATGGTAAATGATCTAGACCAGCAGATTGAAGATTCCCTACAGCGGCTTGAGCATCTGTGGCAATGTGCTGGAAAGTTACCGATGTCTCACCAGGAGCCGCTCGTGGATGCTCTAAAAAAACTATCGACCCAGCTGCAAGAAATGCAGGCCGTCATTGAGCAACTGCGCCAACAAATTCAGCAAGAATTCGCTAACAAAAATCACGCAGGACTCAAAGAACAGCAGCGTTCCCCAACCGAAGGTGAGTTTATTTTCCTTTCCACTCACCAAAAAGCTTTACAAGCAATCGAGCCTGCTTATAGCAACTCAGAGGTGGTTTCCCAGGGAAAGGGGATTGGCTTTTTGGTGACAAATCCAGAAGCCGTAATTTTATCAGCCAACCGGACTAGCGGTGAGTGGCTCGAAAGCGTTCAAGAAAGCTTAGTCGGTAAGGCGCTGGTGGAGTTCGTGGTCACGGATGCTCGCGACGACTTTCAGACTCAGCTCAGCGCCCTACAACAGGGATTTGTTGTTAATAACTGGGAAATCTGCCTGCAAACAAGGCAGGGTAGGACATTTAAGGCTATCGTCACTGTCGAGCCAGTGCAAGAGCCGCAACATCTGCAAGTCGTAGGTTTGCGCTGGCTGCTGCAACAAATGCTTCCGTGTCAAGCCGAGCGGGTAGTAGATTTTTCGGGGACAAATTGGGAGTGCGCCGAGAGAGATATAGAAAATCAGGTTGAGGGAAAAATTGCCCAAAATGATAGCGGGGTAAGGGATACGAGGTTGCAAAAAACGCTGCACGAGCAACCCCACGACCAGCTCAATCGCGATCGCACAATCCACTTGCAACAGATACTTGACTTTGAAGCAATGCTTAAACGCATTACTGACAAAGTTCGCGATAGCCTCGACGAAAACCATATTTTGCAAACGGCTGTCGAAGAATTAACGTTAGTGTTGGGGATTGAAGGCTGCGATACAGCTTTATACGATGCCAATCAAACCACGGCGACAATTGCTCACGAATACACCCAAGGATTGCCATCGGCACTAGGAAAAGTCGTCACAATTTCTGACCTTTTTCAAGACGATGCTCAATTACTGAAAGGTCAGTATTTCCAGTTTTGTTACCTAATCCCTGAGATTCGAGGATCGGTGGCTATCCTAGCTTGTCCGATTTTTGATAGCCAAGCAGTGTTCGGGGATCTATGGTTATTTAAGCGACAGGAAGATGCTTTCAACGAGCTGGAAATCCAGCTTGTGCAGCAAGTGGCGTCTCAATGCGCGATCGCAATTCGACAAGCCCGACTCTATCAAGCAGCACAAACGCAAGTCGCAGAACTGGAAAAGCTGAATCGCCTCAAAGATGACTTTCTCAGTACCGTTCCCCATGAATTGCGATCGCCAGTTGCCAACATGAAAATGGCAATTCAGATGTTGGGGATTGCCTTGAATAAAGACCACGGACTGTTTGCAGAACTCTCGAAGCCGCCCGCAGAAAGAAACAAAGTGGCTCGCTACTTCCATATTTTGCATAATGAATGCGAGCGAGAAACCAACTTGATCAACGATCTACTAGAGTGGCAGCGAATCAATGCAGAGATTCAGCCTTTGGTACTGACAAGCATTCAGCTACAAGATTGGCTTCCCACAATTGTAGAAACTTTTCAAAAGCCAGCCCAAGAACGCGATCGCCACTTAGAAATTCACCTTGAGTCCGAACTGCCTCCGTTAATTTGCGATCGCACCAGTTTAGGACGCATATTCAGCGAGTTACTCAACAATGCCTGCAAGTACACGCCATCAGCCGAACGGATTGCAGTAAAAGCACGTAGCGTCGCAGATAAGATGGAAGTGAGCGTAATAAATACTGGCGTGGAAATTCCAGCCAGCGAGCGCGAACGAGTATTTGAAAAGTTTTACCGGATTCCCAACTCCGATCCCTGGAAGCAAGGCGGGACTGGCTTGGGACTGGCGCTGGTACAGAAATTGGTTGCCAATTTAGGAGGCACGATTCATCTAGAAAGTGCTGCCAATTACACTTGCTTTACAGTGTCGTTGCCGCTGAAGCCTTCGACTGTTACTGAAGCACAACCTTCCTGAGAAATGTGCCTTACCCAAGCTGACTAAACCGGCGATTATCGGTGTTTTTCTACTCCCATCTAGAGAGCAATTGATAATCCTAGAGCCGTACTTTGATTTCTAGCATTTCATCCTGTTTCCAACTAAAGTCAGCCGCCACTGATTTTCGCTTTGTAGCCCAAAGTTGCGAGAACTTGGACGAGTTTCTGAGTATGATCGCCCTGCATTTCAATCGCATTTTCCTTCACTGTGCCCCCCGTGCCGCACTGAGCTTTCAACTGTTTCGCTAGGGCTTCCAGTGTTTCTGGTTTTACCTGAAAGCCACTGATTACAGTAACAGTTTTGCCTTTTCTTCCTTTCCGAGATGCCTGAACCTTGAGGTTTTGCTGATTGGGGGGTAGTTCTGGTACGGGTCGTTCTAAGGCATCTGAATTATCGGTGTTTCCGAATTCCGAGTAGATAACGCGATTTTGAGCGGGTGTTTTAGAACTGGATGCTTTGCCCTTGGAAGAAGACATAACAGTGAGTCGGGTAAAAGTTATTCAAGAACAGATTTAGATCGAGGAGGAGCCGGAAATCTCTCTAAATTTGGGTGCGAGTTTTGCCCGTAACTTATTTAGATATAGCAGTTCTCAATGAAAGTGTGAGATACATCTGTAAGAGCGCACCTGTCTACCCTGTAGGGCAATTTTAGCGAATTTGTTAAATCTCGCCGCCAAAATCAAACCAGTCGCCGCCGTCTTCAAATGCCACTCCAGTTCCTATCTCAACGGCTGCTCCTCCCAGTCCTACTCTATCTCCGAGACACCAGAACCTTCCAGCCCAGTAATTTTGTTTTGGATAAACTCATCGAAACTATAATGAAGTTTGTGTTGTAATTCCCACAATTTGCTGTGACACGTACTCCCATTTCTCCGGATTCCCAAGAAACTGCTAACGCTTCTGCACAACAACCCGACGCATTAGGGCGATTTGGACGATTTGGCGGCAAGTACGTGCCGGAAACGTTGATGCCAGCGCTGAGTGAGTTGGAAGCTGCTTTTCAGAAATACCAAGCTGAACCCGATTTCCAGCAAGAACTTCAAGGATTGCTGCGGGATTATGTAGGTCGCCCCAGCCCCCTTTATTTTGCCGAACGTTTGACGGCTCACCATGCAAAGCCAGATGGTACAGGGCCGCAAATTTATCTGAAGCGGGAAGATTTGAACCATACGGGTGCCCACAAAATCAACAATGCTTTGGCTCAGGTATTGTTGGCGAAGCGAATGGGCAAGCAGCGGATTATTGCAGAAACGGGTGCCGGACAGCATGGCGTCGCTACAGCCACGGTTTGCGCTCGATTTGGTCTGGATTGCGTCATTTATATGGGCGTCCAGGATATGGAACGGCAATCGCTGAATGTGTTCCGGATGCGGCTGATGGGGGCAGAGGTGCGCCCTGTGGCGGCGGGAACCGGAACGCTTAAAGATGCCACGTCGGAAGCCATTCGGGATTGGGTAACGAATGTAGAAACGACTCACTACATCTTAGGTTCGGTTGCAGGCCCTCACCCTTATCCGATGTTGGTGCGCGACTTCCATGCAGTAATTGGTCAGGAAACTCGCGCTCAAGCGATGGAGAAATGGGGCGGTTTGCCGGATATTCTCCTAGCTTGCGTCGGTGGTGGCTCAAATGCGATGGGACTCTTCTACGAGTTTGTGAAAGACCCATCAGTCCGGCTGATTGGAATTGAGGCGGCTGGTGAGGGTGTTGATACCGAGAAACACGCTGCCACGCTTACTAAGGGACGGGTGGGAGTTTTGCACGGGGCGATGAGCTATTTGCTGCAAGATGAGGATGGTCAAGTGGTGGAGGCGCATTCTATAAGCGCTGGTCTAGATTATCCCGGCGTTGGCCCGGAGCATAGTTATCTCAAGGATGAAGGTCGGGCTGAATACTACAGCGTGACTGACCAAGAGGCTTTGGTAGCGTTTCGGCAGTTGTCGCAGCTAGAGGGAATTATTCCAGCGTTGGAAACGTCTCACGCGATCGCTTACCTGGATATTCTCTGCCCTCAACTGACTGGCAATCCCCGCATTGTCATCAACTGCTCTGGACGCGGCGATAAGGATGTGCAGACAGTTGCTAAAGTCCTGTCTCTTTAAAGGCGATTAGCTCTCTTTTCAAGTCGGTCATGGCTCAAGAGTAGTGAGTAAAAATTACTCACTACTCTTAATTCGTCATGAAACAAAACAAGGTGAAGTAGATTAATTAAAACCACCCTGTTTCACCCCAAAAGCGGAGATGGCTTAGAGGTAAGGTTGCGAGTGGATATATTGCACTCACTACATTGCACTCCACTGAGAACCCCTATCGTGAGTTCCATCCTCAGCGATTGGAAGAAGCCAGATTACGAAAGCGTGTAAATTGCGGATCGAATAATAGTCTCACAGTCCCTACTGGGCCATTGCGATGTTTTGCAATAATAATTTCTGCAATGCCTCGGTCAGGCGTGTCATTGTTATAGTATTCATCCCGGTAAAGCATGATGATTAAGTCAGCATCTTGCTCAATACTTCCACTTTCACGTAAATCTGACATCATCGGGCGCTTATTGTTACGGGCTTCGACGCCGCGACTGAGCTGGGATAAGGCAATAATCGGGACGTTGAGTTCGCGGGCTAAACCTTTGAGACTTCGCGTCATTTTAGACAATTCTTGCACCCGATTGTCACTGGCTCCTTCCATTAATTGCAAGTAATCTAAGAGAATTAATCCCAATTCTCCATGCTGTTCTGCCTGGAGACGACGAGCTTGCGATCGCATCTGCATCACCGTCATATTGGGCGTGTCGTCAATGTAGATGGGCATCTCCGAGAGGGTGCCTAGGGCGTGCGAAAGCGGTTCCCACTCATTTTGACTAATTCTCCCAGCCCGCAGGCGGTTACTTTCAATTCCTGCCTCGCTAGCCAGCATCCGCTGCACCAGCTGTTCTTTGGACATTTCCAGGCTAAAAACAGCGACGGGCAATTTATGAAATTCAGCGATATTTCGAGCAATATTCAAACAGATAGCCGTTTTCCCCATAGACGGTCTTCCCGCCACGATAATCAAGTCAGAACGCTGAAAACCACCAGTCATCGCGTCGAGGTCATAGAAGCCACAGGGAAGACCGGGGAGGGCGAGATCCTGATGGCGGATTTCAATATCCTGAAACGTATTGATTAGGGTGTCGGAAATCGGTACCAGACCTTGCTGAGGGCGATCCTGGGTGAGACTAAAAACTTTCTGTTCCGCCTGGTCGAGAATCGTTTCCAGCTCGGTCGCTGTCTCATAACCTAACTGAGAAATCTCGCCACCTGCCTGAATTAACTTCCGGCGTAGGTATTTATCCATCACCAGTGCTGCATACTGGTCGATGTTGACAGCAGACACAGTGCGATCTACCAGTTGGGCTAACTTACTCTGTCCGCCCACTTTGTCAAGTTCGCTCCTGTCATACAGCCAAGTAGTGACACTCATCAAATCTGTGGGTTTGCCTTGACTGCTTAAGGCAAGGGCGGCGCGATAGATTGCCTTGTGAGCGTTAATTGAAAATGCGTCTGGCAGAAGGATATCGGCAACCCGACCGATGGCTTCCGGATCTAGTAAAATACCTCCCAAAATACTTTCTTCGGCCTCAATGTTTTGGGGGGGTAAGCGATTCGCCAAGGACGACATCGCTTCGTTACCGTTTTTGCCTTGGAAATTTAGTTCGTTAGCCATAACAAGGCCGTTCTCAGAAAGATTCAGACCATGACTATGATAACGGGGGTTAAGCGATCGCACTCCTGCTTCACTCAACCCCCTTCCTTGGCAGGAAAATATCGGTCAAACCGTTGTAGCGGCGACTCAATTTTTCAGGCAAGGGACTCCGATTAGCTGGGCACAACCTGAATTTGCACAACTGCACTAACTTCAGGGTGTAGCTTGATCTCTGCCTTGTAGGTGCCCGTCTCACCAATATCGGGAAGACTGATCGTCCGGCGATCGATTTCCTTCCCAGTGGCTTGGAGAATGGCTGTCACCACTTCTGCACTCGTGACGGTACCGAAAATGGCATTTTCTTCACCCACCTGCTTGGCGATGGTGTAGCTGCCCACAGCTTCTATGGCAGTCTTCAGCTCAAGGCTCTGCTGTTTTTCTTCCAACAGGCGCACCCGCTCTTTTTCTTTGCGCCGTTCGACTTGCTTGAGCAAGCCAGCAGTGGCAGGGATTCCCAGTTTTTGGGGAATTAGATAATTGCGAGCATAGCCGGGAGCGACTTCAACCAAGTCACCGCTTTTTCCTAGCTTGCTGACATCTTGATTCAAAACTAATTGCACGCGCTTCGCCATAGTTTTTTTTCTGCTACAGACAAAAGAAAATTAATCGTGGGGTAGAACACTCCATACTACGAAAATATGTTGAGCGATCGCAATATAAAATCTGAATTCAGCGAATGCCTATCTGTTTGCCGGGGTACAGAATCCTAAAACCGATCTTTCATCCCCCGCAGCCGAGCAAAAGCCTGCACTGGATCTTGGCTGTTCGCTGCTGATTGCAGCGTCGGAGTGTCCCAGCGTAAAAATGGATTCGTGCGCTTTTCTACTCCTAGCTTCGATGGCACCGTTGCCTCCAAACGACTGCGGGCTTCTTTGACCTCAGCATAGCGGGATTGTAAATCTGGATTTTCCCCATCGACGGTGAGAGCAAATTGGAGGTTTTTCAGAGTGTATTCATGAGCGCACCAGACGCGGGTAGTATCCGGTAAAGCCCTGAGCTTGCTCAAGCTTGACACCATCTGAGTGGGTGAACCTTCAAACAGCCTGCCACAGCCACCGGCAAACAAGGTGTCACCACAAAATAAATCGCCCGTTTCCTCAGCAGTTGTTGGCGGGAAGTAATAAGCAATGTGGGCGCGGGTATGTCCGGGAACAAAGAAAACTTCGCCAATTCTACCGGCAAACTCGACGCGATCGCCCTCCTGCAAAAACACCTGTTGCCCAGGAATTCTACCTTTATCCTCAGCCCCCCCATACACGCAGACATCCGGAAAGCGTTGCATCAGCTGCCGATTTCCGCCCACATGATCGCTATGATGGTGAGTATTGAAAATTGCTACCAACTGCACGTCAATTTCTTGCAAGCGTTGCAGTACCGGCTGAGCTTCAGCGGGGTCTACAACCGCTGCTATCTTCTGAGTCGGGTCATGCAGCAAAAAGATGTAGTTGTCAGAAAGTACCGGAATTCGGTCAACCTGCATTTACCACTGCCTCTGTAAGGGGGTGTCCTAATGGGACAAGACTTTATCATTTCTTAACATTATTCTTACAGAAACTTTAGACAAATGCCAACGAACGGCAAACAGATAATCTTAAATAGACAGTAGACACCACCAAATAATCGGCGAAAATTGAGGAGTCACTAACCACCTATGGCATGGACACGAGAACGCCAGTCAAACTTACAGATTCAACAAATGGTAGACCGTATCCTCTCAGCCGGTCAGTTGACCCGAAGCGAGTATCTGCATCTGACAACGGCTATTCTTTCTGATTACCTAGTGACAGACGAAGAACGTCGCCAGCTTAATCGCATCTTTGACAATATCCAAACGGGGCACCTAAAGTTTGTTGACTAAATATTCTGGTAGCAGCACCACAGCCGTTGATTAATTAAACATGAGCGACGAAACGAGTACAAGGAAATTAAAGATTTCAATTCTTACACCCGATTTTTCAGGAGGTGGAGCCACAAGAGCTTATTTGTTGGGGCAGGTGCTGCAAAAATTAGACTATGACGTTAAAATTTTAGGATTTCTTTTTGGAGAAAGCATCTATCCTATTCCTCCCTCTGAACTGCCGGTCACTTGGGTACAGGGCGGCAAATATCCAGAATTATTAAATTCAGCAAAGATTTTACTGAAAAATATTGATGGAGATGTGGTCTACGCAGTTAAACCAAGACCTACCAGCTTTGGTATTGCTTTACTAAACAAGTTACGCACCAGACGCCCTGTAATTGTAGATATGGATGACTGGGAGATGAGTTGGTATGGTGGGGATAATTGGCAGTATCGTCCCACTCCTAAACAGCTGGCTCAACACATACTTAAAAGTGACGGGGAGTTAAGGAATCCAGAGCATCCATTGTATTTAAAGTGGATGGAAAAGATAATCAATCGTGCAGATGCAATTACAGTAGATACGCAATTTTTGCAAAACCGTTTTGGTGGGATTTATCTGCCGAATGGTAAGGATACCAACTTATTCGATCCTCAGCAATACGCTGCGGAAGTTAGCAGGGTGCGTTATGGGCTTTCTGATTATCGAGTGCTAATGTTTCCGGGAACAGCACGTCCTCATAAAGGTCTTGAGGATGTTTTAACAGCACTAGATAAGTTGAATCAACCTGATTTAAGACTGGTTCTCGTTGGTGGCAGAGATATTGGTGATGGCTATGTTGAACAACTAATGGAAAAAGGGGAACGCTGGATTATTAAACTGCCCCCATCTCCATCTGAAAAGATGCCTGATATTGTCGCTGCCGCTCATGTGGTTATTGTCCCCCAGCGAGATTCAAATATTGCTCAAGCCCAGTTTCCCATCAAACTAACAGATGGGATGGCAATGGCAAAGCCAATTCTGTCTACTTACGTTGGCGATATTCCAGAAATTCTAGGCGGCACAGGTTATCTGGTTGCTCCTGAATCTCCAGAAGAAATTGCTGAAAAAATCCAATGGATATTCGAGCATTTAGATGAAGCAAATCAGCAGGGTATAAAAGCAAGAGAAAGATGCATATCCCACTATAGTACCGAGACAATGGCATCTATACTATCTGATGTGATTAAAGATTTGCAACTAGTTGGCAAGGTTTAGACTATCAATCAAGTGAGGCTCGCTTCGTAGCAGAAAAGAAAGTATGTTTTCAAACTCTAATAAGTTACTTCTACAATTTGCGCTACGGTATCCTGTTCTAGTGATCGCGACAGTTGTTCTTGGCTTCTCCGGCGCTCTATTTAATGGTGTGAGTACAACCTTAATTGTGCCAGTAGTGCTGGACTTTTTAGGGCAAGATCAGCTGAATGTTAGTGGAGGCCCCCCGATCATTCGGAGAATGCTTTCTGTCTTTGACGGTTTTACTGGAGAAAATCGCCTTATAGCAATGACTGCGGCAGTATTACTAGCCATTATTCTCAAAAATGTGACTAGCTATGTAAGCTCTTTAGTCGGCAGTTATCTATCCAAATCCTTGGTCAACGATATTCGTAAAGAAGGAATTCAGCTATTGTTAGATGTCGATATTGAATTTTATGCAAAGACGAAAGTTGGAGATATTATTAATCGATTAGGACAAGAAGTTAGTCGGACTGCTGGTTCAATTCGCGTTTTAATACGGCTATTTATTACAGTAGTTACAATTTTAGTATTTGTTTGGATATTATTATTGATTTCTTGGCAACTGACCTTAGCATCTACAGTTTTGTTGATTTTAGTAACGCTGCCCAATCAATTTTATATCAACCGCTCCAAGAAATTTGGGAAAGCAGTATCAAGAGCATCAAAGGCTTATTCTAGTGCCCAACTTGAAGTTTTGACTGGGATTCGGCTTATCAAAAGTGTTAGCAATGAAGAGCAGGAATTCCAGCGACTCAACAAACTGATCAAGGAACGCGAACAAGCGGAATTACAATCGCAAGCGAACTCCGCAGCGATTGGACCCATCAACGAAGTATCGGGAATTATTGTCGTATTAGCAATTGTATTGTTAGGTCGTGCTTTATTTTTACAGCAGTTGGAGTCGCTTTCAGCAGTACTACTGACTTATCTAGTTGTCCTGTTCCGGTTACTGCCTTTTGTAAGTCAGTTAAACAGTGCCAGGGGCGAATTTGCCAACTCTGTCCCCAGCGTTGAAGTAGTGACAGATTTCTTGCGCCGGGATAACAAGCCATTGATGGTAAGTGGTGGCGTTCCTTACACCGGATTTAAAGATGAAATTCGTTTTGAGGGCGTGTCTTTTGCCTATGCGGGGAGTGACGATTTAGTCCTAAACAAGATAGATTTATGGATTCCTAAAGGGAAAACTCTTGCTTTAGTAGGAGCATCGGGGGCAGGTAAGTCAACGCTGGTCGATCTACTACCAAGATTTTACGATCCGACCGAGGGTCGCATCACGATGGATGGAAGAAATATGAAGGAATTTGACATGCACTCTCTGAGAAAAGCGATGGGCATCGTCAGTCAAGATACGTTTCTATTTAATGATTCCGTTCGCAACAACATCGCCTATGCCTGGGAGAAAGTGACTGAGGAAGAGGTGGTGGAAGCGGCTAAACGAGCAAACGCTTACGAATTTATTGTGAACTTACCCCAAGGATTTGATACAACCATTGGGGATCGGGGAGTTCTCCTATCGGGGGGACAACGACAACGGATTGCGATCGCTCGCGCACTGCTACGCAACCCAGAGATATTGATTTTAGATGAAGCCACCAGTGCCCTGGATACAGTTTCAGAGCGTTTGGTGCAACAGGCGATTGAGGAACTTTGTCGCGATCGCACAACAGTTGTAATTGCTCACCGCCTTTCCACCGTGCAAAAAGCCGATCAAATTGCTGTAATGGAAAAAGGTTGTGTTGTAGAGATCGGCACTCATGCGGAACTTTTAAAGAAAAACGGCTACTATACCCGTCTGTACTCGATGCAATTCTCTGAAACAACTCAAAATGTCATTAAAGCAGCCGTTAATGAAGCTTTAGTCAAAACCTCTTACGAAGTTCGGTCTCGTCTGAACCCGATGATTGGTTTCCTCAAGTTAGTGGTTGATGACTTAGTAGACAGTACAGAAGAGTCGCGCGAATTAACTGAAGAAGCCTATGAATCGGCAATTCGCCTGCTAAGAACTTTAGAGTTTCTTGAAGATAGCTCTAAGATGAAATAAAAATTATAGCGGTTCTCCGTTATGTGAGGTACATTCTCAAAGTTGGAAAGCTTGGTAATAGGGACTCTTTGCGTACCTCACTTGTGTAAGAAACGCTATACCTATCGTTATTCTTCACAACATAAATGCTCTTGCGCTTTTCAACTTTTGCAGGAATCTAAAAGTTCTTGCACCATATTTTTGACTTGAGAAGCGTCTTTTACAAATTTATAGCAACCGCCAAGATAGTTAGGACGTAGAGTAGAGATCACCTGTTGTCCTGAAGTTATTCAAGCTGCTCATGGCAAACCCCTATAGTTATGACCTGCGTTAGAAGGTGAT
>NZ_JAMPKG010000070.1:0-11311 GCF_039962015.1 Trichocoleus sp. AS-A1
CCGAGCTGCTATGGATAATAATTACATGCTCAAGATTTTGGCTGCTTGTTTAACCCAAATTGATCAGAACTCTCAACCCGCTTGTCAATAGCATTTGAGATGCGCTTGCCCTGTTATGCAAAGCTTGTAGTCATATATCTGCTTGAGCGATCGCATTAGCCCGTTGCTAAGGTCTAGACGTATCGGTAGCCTGCAAAACCCAGTCTAGGTAGAACGAGATATTACGCTAGCGAGTCTGGATCTAACCCCATCGCACGAAGTTGTTTTGCTAGAACTTGAGCGCGTTGTTCAGCAAGTTGGGCGCGCTGTTCGGCAAGCTGGGCGCGTTCTTCCGGTGTCAGCAATCTTTGCCCTTGCTCGTCGTACCAATACAACCACTCCCGCGTTATTCCTTGATAAATTCCCCGTTCTGCACCAATCGCCAATCCCATTTCTGGTAGCCAAACCGGGTTTCCTGGCTGCAACACATATTCGCCATCAACTAACCGATGCACTTCTAAATGCGGCTTTCTGCGACGGCGGGAGGAATAAATTACGTAGTACAACACCCCTAAATTCGCATAATCTAGCTTTTTTTGGCTGTATTCTTTCCGATAAGTTTGGGAGACAACCTCCAACACCATCGTGGGGACACGCTCTTCTTCCCAAATCGCATAACTTAAGCGCAGTTCTTCATCAAAAAACCGCTCGACTCCTAAGCTAAGAAATCCATCGGGGACGATAGCTGGTTTATCTGGATCGTAGTATATTCCCATATCTACGCCAAAAAACCAATCCATGCGATCTGCCCAAGCCATAGCCAATATAGCTTTTAGTAAACCGGGGATTAAATCTTGCAGTTCATTATCCACAGGCGTTTCGTCAGAGTCGGGTAGCTCCTCGGAAGAGGGAAAATACTTCGGTGGCTTGTACTCTAACATGGCTGATTTCCCTAAGACTACTGACTCTATGATAAATAACTAGATACAAACAAAAAAATTAGAGAAGCCCATTTTCTAAAAAATGGAATTTCTCTAAATTTATTTAATGCAAGTAGACTTGTCCCTTAAATAAAAACTTAATCGCAGACTGCAAAAGTTTTTTGTTTACCATCTAAGAAGTATAAAGCCTCAGAACAGTAAGCAAGAGAATCTACATCTAGTTGTTTGGGTGGTTCATCGGTCTTACTAACTTTCCACAATTCAATCGCTGGTGTATTAATATAGGTTTTTTCTTCTGGCGATTCCGCTTTCAAAGGACTATACTTGCGGTTAGCTAAACCTTTTTCTCCTGCGGGTTTGAAGTCCATTGAAGTGTAAATTACCCCTTCTTCTGGCTTCGTGGTGCGCCTGTAATCTTTCACGAGCGATCGCTCAAACTTTTCATTGCCTTGATTCAGGGCGATTTGAAATCGGAAATCAGCCGTTTCTTCAGCTACTAATAACATTGCATAGTCTTTCAAGCCATCTTGATTAAAATCAGCCGAGAAGATGCTGCAAGTAAACTTCTGGTTCGGAGTTTCACTAGACTTAAAGTTGCGAATCGACGGTACAAAATCGGATTCCTTAGCGAGGCGGTGTTCGCCAAGGGTTGCTTTCACAGGTTGCGGGACTTCGCCTTGACACTGCAAATTGGGTAACTCAGCCACTGTTGAGGGAGTTGGGGAAGTTGTCGATGTTGTTGATGTGGACTGGTTGGAATTTGTTGTAGAGTTACAAGCACCCAACATCAGAACCATTGCCAATAAGAAAATTTTTTTTATCATGAGCTGCTAATTAAATCTGTCTGCTCAAGTAGAGCTTCCAAGGCGCGATCGCAAATTCCGGGGATTAAGTGTACACCATCCCAACTAGGGGTGGGTTGAAAGAGCAGATTGGCGCATTTACGCATCTCGGTTTGTTCTGTTTCAACGACCATCCCAACTAGGGGTGGGTTGAAAGCTGCTATGACGTTCAGCAGCGAACGCATCGCGGCGGTTTCAACGATCATCCCAACTAGGGGTGGGTTGAAAGACACCGGGTTAAATGACCAAAAAGAGTTCACTCTTGGTTTCAACGACCATCCCAACTAGGGGTGGGTTGAAAGATGGCTCACAGCCTCAAGATTTTGCATTGGGACTGGTTTCAACGACCATCCCAACTAGGGGTGGGTTGAAAGGTGCCTTTTCTGCGTTGGTTGGGCTGGCGTTAACGGTTTCAACGACCATCCCAACTAGGGGTGGGTTGAAAGTGTTGGCGATCGCTTAGAAGACCAAAAAGCGGCAGCGCAAGCTGGGTTTCAACGACCATCCCAACTAGGGGTGGGTTGAAAGCTACATCTTCATCGTCTAAGGGGTACTCCCTGGAGTTTCAACGACCATCCCAACTAGGGGTGGGTTGAAAGCAAAACCGCAGCAAGAACTTTCTCGTATTGCAACTGTTTCAACGACCATCCCAACTAGGGGTGGGTTGAAAGAATAGACCTCCTGCATGAATCAGTGAGTATGTGCCAGTTCGTAGTTCAACAGTCCCGCAATCAAGTTGAAGCGTAAGCCAAACCGCTTTCTACGATTGCGATAGCGTCCCGAAAAGATGCGAAATATCTTGAAGCGACGAATCACATGCTCAACTCGAACCCGGAGTCTTGCTAATGCCCGATTGTGCTGTTTGTCTGCTTTTGGTAACGGTTGGTTGCGTGGCTTCTTGGTGGGAGTACACGCTCGACTGATGGCGTTTGGCAAACCCTTGATAGCCGCGATCCGCCAAACACAGTTGTGACGGAACAAACGGCAAGCGACTGTGCTTGAGTAGCTTAAAATCGTGCATTGTGCCGCACGCCACAGCAGTAGCAATAATCTGTCCAGTTTCAAACTCCACTAACAGTTGCGCCTTCATTGTGTGACACTTTGAAAAGCCACTGTAGTAGTGCTTCTGTTTTTTTTAGGGCGTTCGATTTCCATCTCCCCCACATCCACTACCATTACTTTCCACTCCCACCCAGGTTGGTACAACTGCCGTTGGCTTGGTAAGCGGAACCTACCACATTGAATCAGTAGGTTTTCCACTTTTCGGACAATTCGGCCCACCGTCGTCTCGTGCAACCCCCAACTCACCCCGATGTGAAACTGACTGCGATACTCCCGCCAGTATTCCAATGCCACCAGCAGTTGGTCTTCAACGCTTAACTTGGCTTGTCCACCGCGCCGTCCTCGACGTTCCAGAGCCGGACGCACCACCTCAATCATCTCCGCAAAAGTCTCACGGCTGACCCCACACAAGCGTTTGAACTCCGCACCGGACAGCTGTTGTAACTGTGTGTATGGCATCGCCCCCTCCTTAAGTTGCTCCTTGTCTCTCCTTAATTTTGCAATTCGACGATCGCCAACTGGCACACTATTTTCTCATTCATGCAGGAGGTCTAATGAACTGAAAGCTCTAACCCAGCAGGAGATGGGTTTCAACGACCATCCCAACTAGGGGTGGGTTGAAAGGAAAGATCAATCCGGAAGTTGGGAGTGAATGAAGTTTCAACTTTCATCCCAACTAGGAGTGGGTTGAAAGTCAACGAGGTTGACTTGCTGTGCGGGTCGATAGGGTTTCAACGACCATCCCCACTAAGGGTGGGTTGAAAGTATGCGTTTGCAGGAATCGGCGACAGCGGGATGGCAGTTTCAACTTTCATCCCAACTAGGGGTGGATTGAAAGCGGCTCAGTATATTCTGTCGTTTGGACGTGGTTGAAGTGTTAAAAGTGACAAATAATTAGTTAATGTACAAAGGCGCACTTCCTTAACACTATCTAGCTAGATAGATAGTCCCTGCAAGAATGACATTAATTTGTCACTGTTACTTCAGCGACATTAATTTGTCTCAACGTCACACAATTCGTCATAACGACAGCAATCTGTCATCGATGACAAATAATTAGTCACTGTACAACAGCGATCGCGGCTCAGGCGACACGTCATTAACGCCAACCTAACCAACGCAGAAAAGGCACAACCAAGTAGTAACTCACGCCCAGCCAGAAGGCAATCGTGACACCCAGGAGACTGAAAAAACCAAGGCTAGGAAGCAGATCGAACGAACTAAGAGTAAAGAACCCTAAACCCCCAAAGATTCCGGCTGTGCCAGCTGCGGCGACAATGGCGTGAACCAGTTGATGGCTGGGCAAACCAAGACCGAGCGTTAACGGGCCAACAGCAACTGCAATCAACGTGACCATTTGCAGCACCGTTCCAGCAGGCATCAGATGGCAAACCAGCCACCCTAACCCATAGCCAAAGACACCCATGAGTCCAGCCACTAAACGGCGCTTGCGTTGACCAAAGCCACCGGCTTCAGTAAGACCCCAAGCCGTTCCCCATCCAGCGAATGCAAACAGCAGAATGGCTTGTCCGACTGGGGGTGGAATATAGGGGAAAACAGGCGGTAGCTGCGCTAGCAAAGCAGCGAAATGAGTCCCTAAAGGGAACACATAAGCCAAAGAAAACCCAGTGACTGCAAACACCCCCCCCGCAATTCCGCCGACAAGCATCTCCCAAAGCGTATCCAGGCAAGCTGTCACAACTTTAGCGATCGCTCGAACCACGAAAAGCGCCGTTTGACCCGCTAGCGTCACAATCGATGCGATCGCCACCCACACAAGCTTCAAACTTCTGCCAGCGATGGTCGCGATCGCATCCGAGAAAGACTGCGGAACCTGGCTGGTTTTCGTCTTCATTGAAGAATCCCCAGCCAGACGCTGCTGAATTTCCACAGCCGTTGCCGGTCGCTGGCGCACATCAGCCTGCACCATATCATCCAGCAAATCAGCGAAGGCAAGACTCACCGGGACACAATGACGCCAACGTAACTCTCCGGTCGCCGGGTCTTCCAACTCCGGGGGATATCGACCCGTGAGCAAGTGAATCATCGTTTGACCCAGCGCATAGAAATCTGCTGCCGGTCCCACCGCACCCCCAAAAATCTGCTCCGGCGGACTGTATCCAGGAGAAATCAATCGCGTTGAACTTGCCTCTTGTCCCACTTGGACAGTGCCTATCTGTTTTGCCCCGCCAAAATCAATTGCCACCAGTTGCCCGGTTTCCTGGCGCAGCATCAAGTTGGAGGGTTTAATATCTCGGTGAATAATCTGCCGCCGATGCAACTCTTGTAAAATATCGAGCGCTTGCTTCAGCCAATTCGCCACCAGCGGCTCGGGACACCCTTGGGGATAGTGGCGCTCCAGGATATCCTGCAATGTCTGACCGTTGATTTTTTCCATTACCAGACAAGGCAGACGCCGGTAAGAGGGATGACCCAAATTCACTACAAAATAGCTATCTGGCTCGACGCTAGGGACACCCGGATGATGCAGGCTTGCTAAAACAGATGCTTCTTGCTCAAACAGTTCCTGCGCCTTTGATGAAGATTCCAGTAATACCTTCAGCACCCGATCTTTTGCCAACTGCAAATCCCAGACTGTATAAATAGCAGCGAATCCCCCAGATCCTAGAGTCTGGAGAGGAATATAGCGATTGTTCAGCTGTAGCGGTGCCCCACAACAGTTGCAAAATTTGTTTCCCCAAGGCTGGGGATAGGGACGCGAACAATCGGGATTAATACAGTGGGCAGCACTGGTCACAGACTAGAATTAGATGAAAACACAAGCTCCCTCGATTCTACTCGACGCCTCAGACTAACCGGAAAACCCGCCAGGATAATCTTCACCAGCGATAAGTCAATACGATACTACCAGCCCTTGAGGAACTTTATCTTTGTTCTAGAACCGACTAAGCGCTTGATAAGGGCATGGTGATTCTTAAAACGATATCCATTGGGTGGTATCGAGCGCAATCTAATAATTTAAAGCGTTTAGATACAAACAAAGCCGGAGAGTTGCTTCTCCGGCTTTGTTTTCACTTGTCGTGCTTCTTTAATGTATTACCAAAAACTTATTTGGCAGAGAGAGTAGTAGCGGTCTGCTGTTGAATCCATGCTGAATGCAAGTCCTCCTCTACAAAAGCCTTTTTCCCAGACTTTAAACTTTCAGCTATAAGCACTTTGATGGTTGGTAAATAAACCCCATTAACCATTTCATGTCCGTAACCAACCACTTTGCCAAAATGCCCAGTTTTCTGGCTAAGAACATCATCCCCTATGGCAAACATGATTTCCATCCTTTTGCAGTGATTCTTTTACTAATCTAATTACTGGTTTAAACCTTTGCTTCTATCAAAGGGAAGGAGTAGCTGTTCCAAAGAAATACCCACATATTAAGTCATTAAGTGCTTTTGAATACATTACTCTGTATTTTTTTTGTTTTTTTAAAACAAACTAATTTTTTTTGATAAGCTGTAATGTGTAACCAAAGCTTGCCAATTTTACAAGTTGCCGACAGTCTAACAAATTGAAAGGATCATTTATCTGATTCTCTCCGTTAATCCTTTGTTCAAGCCTATAGCAAGCACAAATAGCAAAATTAAATAATAATATTAAAGGTAAAAGAGATACAATATTTATGGCTAAGAATGAATTCCTAAATCAACTGCTTATAAATAAATTTTAAAAACATTATTTAACTAGCAATTGCTGTAGCTAGAAACGGCGAACTAGTATACAAGAAGCAATTAATTCCCAAAGATAAAAGCCTCAACATCTTCCCTTAATTGGGAAAATGTTGATTTTCTTAAAAAAATTAAGACGCTCGGGAAGCTGAGAAAAACTAAAGTTTACGAGAAACTTGGACGCGATCGCTTTCTTAGGAAAAGTTTTTTCTTGCAAGTTTAGAGGGAACTTGGAACCAAATCTCGGTATCAAGAGCAAACCCAAAAACGCAGGAATCGTTGAAGTGGGCGAACTGACAAGTCAGCGCTAGGCTAACGCCTCGCTTCGCTGTTTTCAGGCCCAAGGGGCTGTACGCTAACGCGCACCTCATTATAAAAAACATTTAAGTATAAAAAATCAACAACTAAGAATCTGAAACTTCGCTAAATCACTCAATTCGTAAGTTACCTCAGTATTATTGCTGTTAATTTTAGTATTTATAGTTTCACGAGACTTACCAGCCTATTGAGTCAAACCCGTGTAATTACCGGGACATTAGTGGCTCTTAGGCTAAATCTAGTGATTCTTCTGAGGAAATGAGTAGCCAATGTGTGGAGTAATAAGGGAAGAACAACAACAGCCCAGAGCTGAGAAGGCCAAACTATGACAACCTACATTACTTTTGAAACCGCGCTACGGATGCTTGAAAACGCCTATTTAGCTTCAGTTATCTTCCTCCTTGCGGCTTCTTACCTGGGTTTAATCGCAATCGACAAGATTGAAAAAGCTAGCGACAACGCCCCCTCACGGCAACTCGGTTCTCGTTGAACAGCGATCGCTAAAAGTTCTCGCTCAAATAGTTTGACTGTTAAAAATACTCATCTAGGACTCGCGTCATACTCAACCAAGCTGCGAATTGAAGTTGACAGGCTTCTGGAATCATCAGCATCAATCGTGCAGGACAAGTAAATACCTACCTACTATGCCCCTAAGGAGTAGACTGCGATGGGCTTGTTTGACAAAGTATTCAGTACTCAGAACAAAGTTCAAGAAACGCTTAGTCCAACGGAAGCATTTGCTGCTATTACCTTAGCTGCTTGTGCCTCTGACGGATACCTCTCCGACGAAGAAGCACGAGGCATTTCTTCTACACTGTCTCGAATGAAACTCTTCAGAAGTTATCCAGACGATGTGATGAGACGGATGTTTGATAAACTTCTCGGTATTCTTAAACGACAAGGCCCTAGCGGGTTGGTTAAAGCGGCTCGTGAATCTCTTCCTCACGATTTACAGGAAACGGTTTTTGCAGTGGCAACCAATCTCGTCTTAGCCGATGGCATCGTTACCTAAGAAGAACAGAATTTTTTAAACGATTTGCATTAAGCTTTAGAGATTTCCACGGAAACGGCGGTGCAGATTGTGCAAGTGATGTTAATTAAAAACCGAGGTTAAACCTATCCCCTCACGCTTTCGGATTAAATCTCGATAAATATTCTTCAGTAGAGACTAAATGACCCCTGTTAAGGGGTTTTTTTTTCTGGTTACGATTCCCGGTATGCGCTCAGCACTCACATCGCTCAGAAATGTCTCAAATTTCTACTTTTTATCCAATTTTTATCAAGCTGTCTTCGTAGAGCATCTATATACTCTTGCGATCGCCATAACAGCGATCGCGCAGTCATTCTACTGTCTGGCGCTACTGACAAGGTTCTGCTTATACTTTCTAAAATAATTTATTTCTTCATCCTCCTAGGGGTATATTTCACTCTTTCTTTAGGTATACTTGGCAGAACCGCAAACACAGTTAGGAAGGAAACCTAAATGTCAGGCATGAACTACTTAGAGTTAGAACAAGAAATTGCCAAGATGGCTAGGGCGATGATGACCCGCAATAGCCAGATTGGGAAAGACCTGATAGCAAATTTGAGAAGTCAGATGACCCTCGAAGAGATCGGTGGCATGATGCTGGTGAGTATCGAACGTTTAATCTGGTTTGACAGCGATTCAGTGTTGTGGACGATAGAGAATCTCATTCCTGTCGATGTAATGCAAGAAATTCGCACCATTACTTCAGTAGCTGTCGGCAAACGTTTGATTTGCAAAGGATTTATGCCAGGAAAAGATTTTAGTGTCGATGCATCTGGCAAACTGCTACTCAACGACAAAGCTAAAACAGCGATATTACCTCTGGCGACTCTAACTCCTTTGAAAAGTTGAAGATGCCGTCAGACGATTGGCTGGAAAGCACAACGCTAGGCTAGGGAAACGTCTTCAAGCATTGTGCTACAAGTCCAATCCTGGATGGGTAAACATCTTCATCTCTAGTGAGTCACAGGATTTATAGTGATAAGAATCACTAATGAGTCAAATGGGTATCACACCCCCTAAACAGATTCGATCACCGAGGGGTATAAGTAAATGCAAGATACTCAATTTAGAGGATTCTGTGACTTACGATGCCCGACAAAGCCCTCATCACCAAACCGATTAATCAACCCACAGAAATCTTAAGCCAGTTGCACAGCGGACAGCTCCTCCGGGTCAATGGTTGTCGCAGCAGCGCCTTAATTATCTGTCATCGCCACCATGCAGAATTGGCAGGTCCTGGTGCAGGGATTGGCAGTCTGTTTGATATTAATTGTAGCCGGGTGATTCCCATTGGCAACCCGTCAGTGGTTTGTCCTGAGTCTCGCGTCGAGCGACAAAAAGCTTATGAAATTCGGCAACAATGGATTCGCTTTACTCAAAAAGCAATGGAGTATTGCGTTCCGTTGCAGCGTGCCCGTGTCATTTTAGTTGTATTTGAAAAATACTTTGGTCTTGAAGCGACTGCCCAAATGCCGGATGAGATTCTGGCTCAATTGGTGGGAGTTTTGCCAAAAACAATCCAAATGGCGCGTCGAGTGACTAGCAAGCCCTGTGAGAGTACCCCAAAGCAATCTACCGTAAAGGTGTTAAGTCTAACAGAAGGATGAGAGATGAAAGGATTCGTTGATTCGTCTTCTTGTATCCTTCTGTAACCTGCCTTTAGCAAGGATGAAGTAGGAAAGAAGTACAGAACGAACAATTCCTTCATCGTTCATCCTTCGCCAGCAGGCTAGTGATTAGATCAGCTTGATGGCGCGGAGGCCGAAATACAGCCCCACAGCAACACCAAAAGCACCACCCAAAAGTAAGAAGTAAGCGATCGCTCCAGAGATTTCCATTTTTCCGATAGAACGCAATATCCACCATTGAAACATCAAGTGGAGTAGAATACAGCCCACGGGCGCTTGTTGGTTGATGGGGTTTGGTTTATGGAATCGGTGATTCGGGTTAATTTACCGCAGCAGGCTTACGAAATTGCGATCGCATCTTCTGGTCTAGGGCAACTAGGCGCTAAGATGACCAGTTTGAACTTGGGGAAGAAAGTGTTGGTTGTTTCTAACCCAGAAATTTTTCGGCACTATGGTCAAGAAGCGATCGCATCCCTTAAAGAAGCTGGTTTTGACGTTACCGAACTAACCCTTCCCGCTGGCGAACGCTACAAAACCCTCGACTCTGTCCAAAAAATCTACGACGCCACCTTGGAAAATCGCCTAGAACGCTCTTCAACGCTTGTTGCGGTAGGCGGTGGCGTAATTGGTGATATGACTGGCTTTGCTGCGGCTACCTGGCTGCGGGGGATTAACTTCGTACAAGTTCCGACAACACTCTTGTCAATGGTTGATGCTGCCATTGGCGGCAAAACCGGCGTTAATCATCCCCAAGGAAAAAATTTAATTGGTGCCTTCCATCAGCCGCGGCTGGTTTTAATTGACCCAGAGGTGCTGAAAACTTTGCCAGTGCAAGAGTTTCGGGCGGGGATGGCAGAGGTGATTAAGTATGGGATTATCTGGGATGCTGATTTATTTGAGCAGATGGAGCGATCGCCATATCTTGACTCACTCCCCTCTCTAGACGCTGGTTTATTACAAGAAATCCTGGCACGATCCTGCCAAGCCAAAGCCGATGTCGTCAGCAAAGATGAAAAAGAAGCTGGACTCCGCGCCATTCTCAACTACGGTCACACTATCGGTCATGCTGTAGAAAGCTTAACCGGCTACCGTGTCGTGAACCACGGGGAAGCAGTAGGGATTGGGATGGTCGCGGCGGGTCAGATTGCGGTTAACCTTCAGATGTGGGACAAGGCAGACGCCCAACGTCAAGATGCCCTAATTCAAAAAGCCGGATTACCCACCCAGCTACCAGCAGGGCTAGACATCGAAGCAATTATTGAGACGCTGCAAACCGATAAGAAAGTGAAAGATGGAAAGGTGCGGTTTGTCCTTCCCACCCAGATTGGGGCAGTAACTGTAACCGACCAAGTGCCGTCAGATGTAATACGACAGGTGCTGCAACAAATGGTTACTCACCAGTAATCTGTAAGCGCAAAAAGCTACACTGAGCCAACTGTTTTCGTCAAACGTCTCTGTTTATAGGGGCTTTCCGATGACTCACTTTGGCATCATCTGTCCTACCGCCTCCGGTCATCTCAACCCGATGACGACTTTAGGCTACGAATTGGTTTCTCGCGGTCATCGCGTCACTCTATTCGGGAAGCCTGTATTGGCGTTGCATTAACTGAGCAAGGGTCTTTGGGCGCTCTTGAGCGCATTAAGTAGCTGGGACTAATTAAATATAAGATGGCATAAAGCCCCTAAACGAAGTTTTCCATTAATCTATGCCTGCTCCCATTCGGATTATCTTAAGCGAAGCAGAGGACTCAATGTTAAGCGAGTTGCGAGTTGCTCAAACCGTGCCGCAACGGACGCGCGACCGCGCCCACATGATCCGCTTAAATGCACA
>NZ_JAMPKG010000071.1:0-9714 GCF_039962015.1 Trichocoleus sp. AS-A1
TCTATTAATTATCTCATGAGACACAGATAAAAAGATGAGTTATGAGACACGGTGGAAGTGGGTTTGAGGCGCGTTGTCTCCGCTCCAGAAATTTGTCTTATAAACGGTTGTTTATAGCTCAATCTCTTCGGACTAGCAAAGCGATAGCTAATGCGATCGCACTCTTGAAAAACTCCCAACTGCTGACTGACTCTTTCACCTTTTGCATTTTCACAGCCTCCTGTTAGCCTTAGCTCAGAGCAGAATTTTGTTTAAGGTGATAGATGTATGAAGGTCAAAAATCATTTGAAACTGAACACTTCCCAAACTATTCCACAAGTTTTTCCGCCCTTCCGACTTCTCGCTACTCTAGTGCTTTTCCTGTTCGTTTCCGGTTCTCCTGGCGAGACTGTTGCCCTTCCAGAGACTACTCCTCAAACTTTTGCTGACTGGTGTTTGAATAAAGAAAACCTGAGCCTGGAGGCACAACACACAGTTGATATTTTGTTGGGAGTGGCGAAAACTCAAAATTGTCAGCGCGCTGACAAACTTCTTTCAACTCGCACCGAGCTTTGGCTCTCCAACAATCAAATAGCCGACCTCAGACCCTTTTCAGCATTCACTAATCTGACTCAACTCCGGCTCGATAACAATCAAATAGATGACATTGGACCCTTGTCTAGACTGACTAACTTGACTCTAATTGACCTTAGTAACAATCAAATAGATGACATCGGACCCTTGTCTAGACTGACTAACTTGACTCTAATTGGCCTTAGTAACAATCAAATAGATGACATCGGACCCTTGTCCACACTTACCAATTTGGCTCAACTCTGGCTCAATAAAAATCAAATAACCGACTTCAAGCCTTTATCATCTCTAACCAACCTGGCTTTACTTGACCTCGCTAACAATCAAATAAACGACCTCCGGCCCTTATCTTCTTTGACCAAGGTAATGCGACTCAATTTTAATAACAATAAAATAGATAACCTCAAGCCTTTATTATCTCTGACAAACCTGGTTGAACTTAACCTTGCTAACAATCAAATAAACGACCTCAAGCCCTTGTCAATACTCACCAAACTGACTCAACTCTTGCTTACTAACAATCAAATAGCCAATCTTCAACCCTTGTCTTCACTGAGGAATCTGACTCATCTCCGGCTTAATAAGAATCAAATAAACGACTTCAAGCCCTTGTCTTCACTGAGGAATCTGACTCTACTTGACCTGGCTAACAATCAAATAAACGACCTTAAGCCCTTGTCTTCACTGAGGAATCTGACTCTACTTGACCTTGCTCACAATCAAATAAACGACCTTAAGCCTTTATCATCTCTAACTAACCTGACTCAGCTTAGCCTCCATAACAATCAAATAGCCAACCTCAAGCCCTTATCAACACTCACCAAACTGACGAGCCTCTGGCTCGATGAGAATCAAATAGCCGACCTTAGACCCTTGTCACCACTTACTAATCTGGCTGGAGTCTCGCTCCCAAACAATGAAACACTCACCGATAAAGTTTGTCCAGTCAACTTGGGATTTAGCTGTAGCATCCTACCTTTACAAGGTTACTGAAACTTAGGCTTTAGCAACTAGCAATTCCCTTCTTCCCGCAATATGGCGACGTTGCTAGCGCACAAAAAAACCCTAGTATCATGGTCAGGGTTTTTTTTGTCCTCAATGGAACCTGATAGTGCAGGGGTGCGATCCGCAAAAAAATACCCCAGCTACAAGAGCCAGAGTACAAACTGCATCGAAAATTAATTACAGTCGTCTCACTGTATTCACTTCACATTTTAGGGGTTATTGCAGTTGCGCTCAGTCCTATCAAAAATTCAAGTACAGCAACTTGGGGTAATCGCAATAACCCTTTCCTAAAAACCTTAAAGCTTAGATTCCTAAGAGTCCGTCACTTACCCATTAGACATTAAGCATTTTCTCTGAGATTGTCGCTTGGAGGCAAACTACGTTTACCGCAACTGGGTTGAGAACCCCTTCCACCTAAAATTATCTGCTGTCGAATGCAGTTTGGTGGATTGAATGGTTAGGAATGGAAAGCCAAAGAATCTTCTAACGAGACAAGTTGATACCCTGCATCGGCTGGCGACACGACTGAAATAAAAACCAATGGCTCATCACCGTTGTTGAATACTCCATGTACGCATCCAGTATGAGCGACTATTATATCTCCTGCCACGATCGGTTTCGTAGTGCCTGCTTTATCAAGATAATATTCTCCCTTCCCGGTCAAAACAGTCCAAGTATCTTGCCCATTAGGATGGATGTGCGCGGGGATTTCCTGTCCCGGCTTGATGTACCAGGCTACAACGACAGCATCCTTGGACTCTGTAACGACTGAACGAACAGGCTCCCCGTTCGTTGGCTGCAAAAATTTAGAACTGTTGAATATCCTGGTCGTACTCATCTTTGTTCTCTTTTAGAAATAGGCTACACCAGCGAAAACAGTGCCACCTTAAGAGTTCTCTGGAACGCGATTGTCTCACAGATCACTAGAATCTTTTTGTATACAATGCAGCTTTAGTTAGATAGACTACCACCTCAAAGAACAGTGAGAGAACAGGGACAATCAGGCTTTTCTAACAGGGATTCAACCAGGGCATTGAACGCAACGGCTGCTAAAAGTCCGCCACCTAGAGAACCATCAGTCGTTAGGTACAGCGTGCCTATTTGCATCAGCCATCATTTAGCACAAGTCGTCATAGATGACTTTCCCGACCTGCCCCACTATTGGCTTAGTTATAGCAACGGAAAAGTTTTGGTCGGTAAGGCTCAAAAGCCTATAAATTAAGGCTTTTTTGGCTGTCCTGATTGACAAGTCTACGATTGCTTATGTAACGAAGCTAAGTTTATATGACTTAAAATCTTTAATATTGACCAATCCCAATAGTAACCCAGAAGCATCTAAGCAAACATCATGGCAGACGTACCTAATAGAAACCAACTACACCAAGAGAACCGCTTATCTTGGAACGAAGCGACCAAAGCACACAACAGTCATAAAAGTGACCAAGCCAAGTTTTTCAAAGCAGGTGGCAGTACCCTATTTCCAGAAGAAAAAGAACTGCTAGGTGACATCGCTGGCTTATCCTTAGTTCATCTCCAATGCAACGCAGGTCAGGACACCTTAAGTTTGGCACAACTGGGTGCTAAAGTAACTGGTGTAGATATCAGTGATGAAGCAATTGACTTTGCTCAAAAGCTATCACAAAAATCTGGCATTTATGCAACATTCCATCGTTCTGATATTTACGATTGGTTAGCAGAAACAGCAAACACGAACGAACGTTTTGATATAGCATTTTGCTCTTACGGCGCAATCTGTTGGCTATCTAATATTACTTTATGGGCAAAAGGTATCGCATCCATACTAAAACCCAATGGGCGATTAGTTGTAGTTGAATTTCATCCATTTGCCATGATGTTTGATGAACAAGGGACGCTAAAATATCCCTATTTTGCTGACGGTCAACCCTTAACTTGGTCAGATGGCATCAGCGATTATGTAGCACAATCGGCTGGTGGGCTAACACCTTGGGTTTATGAAAAGGGAATCGAAAATTTTCGTAATCCCTATCCGTCTCATGAATTTCAATGGGGTACTGGAGAAATTATTACAGCAGTATTAGAAGCTAAGCTAAATCTAGAAGTATTCAAAGAATATTCTTATGCTAATGGTTGCAAGTTATTTGACACAATGGAAGAATTACCCGGACGGCGCATGGTTTCTCCCTCTGATATACCTTCTATCCCTTTGATGTATAGCTTATGCGCTCGGATGCCTATACTTCACGAAAATTGATGGACTCTGATATTTATTAAACTTTGAACAAAAGAAAGTGTACTTCGCTGTTCCTTTGTTTTATTTTATGCTATTCAGTGATCCTAGCCATTGCATGAGCATCAACATAAGTACCAGAGCGGAAAGCGTACTTCCGAAATGTACCCTCTATTACAAAGCCATACTTTTCGTAAAGATGAATGGCGTTGGCATTATCAGTGTAAACAGTCAACTCGATGCGTTTTAGGTTAAGCCACTTTTCAGCTAAGTCTATCACCGATTCTATAAGAGCAGAGCCAATCCTTTGATTTTGGTAGTCGTCATGGACAAGCATACCTAGCTCGCCTACATGATTCCGACGCCCACCGAAGGTATGCAAACTAACCAATCCTACAACTTTTTGTTTTTGTTCCTGGTTGACAACGGCTACTAAACGATACATCCCTGTTGATGGGCTTTCTAATTTCTTTTTGATTTCATCGCGCGATTGGTAGGGCATTTGCAAGGTTCCCCACCGACATTTTGGTTGGAGAAAAAGCTCGGATACGTCTTCCCAATCAGACATTTCAAAAGCACGAATGAACATAACAGTTATCAGATAACAAATCATTTGTCGCTATCAACACATTAGTGTCGTTAATCCAAAAACCTTTCAAATTTTTTACAACAGGAGAAAGTGTGTTGATTGAGAGATTGCCGTTACTTGCTCAGCACAGGTTGTTTTGTGTTTGCTAGAGTTTCGAGTAATGATGCTGCAATCGCTGGAGAATCATATGACCTGATCTCTTGCTGAAACCGTTGGGCATTCTGCTTATAGGTTGGAGTCGATAGAATTGTTTCCACCGCACTTTTAATTTCTGCGGGTGTTGGGGTGCTTGTTTTGAGATCAATTCCGGTTCCAGTCCATTGCACTCTGGCGCAAATCTCTGGTTTTTCCTCAGTTTGTCCGGCTGTGACCATCGGCACTCCGTTTGCCAAAGCAATCTGCACGCCATTGAAGCCGCCATTTGTCACCATGACATCCACATGGGGCAACAAACAGGCATGAGGAATAAACGGTTCAATCCGCACATTCTGAGGTATTGCTTTGAGCTTGGCCCTCTCAAGCGGCTGTTTTCCAGTCGTCGCAACGATTAACACCTCCTCATCTGCAAGGGCTTGAATCGTTGGCTCAATGAGATCGCTTGCTTCCGTTGCAACTGTTCCTTGAGTAACGTGGACGACAGGCCGTTCACCCTGCAACTCCTGCCACCAAGCGGGCGGTACGAAGTCAGGGGGAGCCGGAGGCAGAAAAGTGCCAATGAAGTGAACCTGGGGCGGCAAGTCACTCCGTGGATATTCAAACGAAGGCGTTGTTCCTTGAAGGTAGAGAAAGGGTGAAAGTGCAGCCGTGAAAAAATCTTGCCCTTTGGGAGCTAAGCCAATACTAGACCGAACCCGATCTAAGTGAATACGGACATCCCGCATTAATACAGCACGAGAGAAGATGTTGAGTAGCTGATTCCGTAGCAGTCCGCTCATAGAAGGGTTCGGCTGCATTCCTAAGCCAAATGGAGCCGTATCGTGGCTCATAAAGGGTAAAGCAGACATCCCAAACGCTGCCCAGGGTAAACCTGTTTTTTCGTACAGCCAGGACATTCCCAGGAAGAACACATCACACAATAGAATCTCTGCTGGGAATTCATTGAGGATATCAGTGAGATCCTGTAATTGCGTCACCGCTGCATCAATAAAGCCGTGTTTGAGGTAGAACTTAAACTGCGCGACCCCTTTGAGCGCATCGCGCTGTTCAAGCCAACTTTTTTGAATTGTCTCAAATCGCGTTAAATCAATCCCGCGTTGAATCGAAACGTGACGCGCACCCGTCGCTTCGACCTTTTCTTTGAATCCATGCCCGGTGTACCACCACACTTCATGCCCCTGCTCAATCAGTCGCCGCACGATTGGTAGAGCCGGATTGACGTGCCCGGTCGCTGCAATCGTGCCCATCAGAAATCGTGTCATCGGTTTATGAATTAAACGTTTATTTCATAAAGATGAAGGCTACCTCTTGCTTGTGTCAAGCGTTAATGGAACGTTTATTTCATAAACCGAGTAGGATCTAGGATCAAGGCAGACTCACATCAACAGACCACGTACTGGCGTATGGCGCGTAAAGTCCAATCCGTAGAGCAGCCGAAGCGAGCGATTCGAGATGCCAAGACAACTCAGCAGCAGATTCTCGATGCCGCCGAAATTGAGTTTGCTCAACACGGGTTACATGGCACAAGGGTTGACCCAATTGCAACTCGTGCAGGAGTCGCGCCTCGGATGATCTATTACTACTTCCAGAGTAAAGAAGGGCTATATCAAGCCGTATTGCAGCGTCCGGCTGCGGTTCTCCAATCTGTGTTTGAGCAACTTAACCTGGATGCACTGCCTGCCAATGAAGCGTTGAGATCGCTGCTTCAAGCCACAATTGAGTACGAAACCACGAACCGAAATCGGGGAATGCTTTTGTTTCAGGAAGCAATTCAGAATCAGGGACGGTACTTTAAAGTCATTAATTGGCAGGAGCCGATTGCACAACTGGCAGGCGTTCTAGAACGTGGAATGCAAACGGGTGTTTTTCGCCCGCTTGATGTTCACATGACGACGCTCAATATTATTGGCATTTGTACGTTCTATGCCAATGCTTATGACAACGTGAAGCATCTCACGCCAGATGAGGATTTACTGAGTCAGGAGATGATAGAGCGTTATACCGAAGCTGCAATTCAATTAGTGCTCAGTGGTGTCCAAGCGGATACTTAGACACATACATTCCTTGCAGTGCGATCGCACTGGTGGTAGATCAGGTTCTACATCGTCATACATGGTTTTCCCGACTTTTAGCCTACTTTTGCCATCCCACCTGCGGCTTTTCCATGAGGCTTGTTGTTTCAAAAGCATAAGTCACCCCGCAGATCGCGCAGATCGCATCCTTCATCGCAGCCGGCTCAGTCTTGAAAAGATAAGTCGTGATCCTTGCCAGCTCAATTTTCGCAATCCTTTTATAGTGTAAGCCGTGCATCCCACGGGACTAGATAGCGATCGCTGTCTCGACTTCCGACTTCCTACCGAGTGAAGCTAGATTTCGGAGCGCCGAAATCTAGCGATCGCTGTCTCGACTTTCGACCCCCTGCTGAACCTCTTGAACTGTGCGAACCAGAGGGAACTCAGCTGACAATCACAACTTCAACCAAAGAATCTCCCACCGCCGCCACACGTCCCAAATCAGCAAAAGCAGATGAAGTTGCCGCATTTACAGTATTCGCTGCGTGAGAAAGCTTGCGCCAGTAACCCAGAGGCGCAACTACCACACCCAGTCGCGTAATGTCGCTAACATGAGCCGGAACCTGAAACGCTCCCCGGTCGTTGAACACCTTCACCAACTGCCCCTCGACGATACCACGAGCCGCTGCATCGGCTGGATGGACAATTACCCTTGGTTCTCTCTGTAATTTGCGGTGCTTGGGCAAATTGGCGAAGCAAGAATTAATAAACTGATGCGGTTTAGCTGATAGCAAACTTAGAGGATAACGCTCTTTTAGCGTCTGATTGCTAATCGGTGACTCCCGCTGCGGAGTATAAGTAGGCAACGGGTCTACTGGCGTTCCTGGTTGAAATTCTTCGCAGCCTTGGCGAAACGCTGGTAACACATAGTTACTATCCACAGCCATAGATGACAGGAACTCGCATTTCCCGGAAGGGGTGGGAAAGTTTCCCATAGAGTGAGGAACCAAGTCGATTTTTAACTTGGCAAACCCTTTCGTTTTGAGCAAATCCATATCAATGCCTTCTAGCGCAGGTGCAGACCAGTCCAAAACCTCGATTGCCATCTGCTCATCGCTAAGTTTAAAGCACTCTTCCTCAAACCCCATCCGAGTTGCCAAACGCCGGAAAAGTTCAATATTTGGGATGGCTTCTCCTAAAGGCGAGATCGCTGGCATATTTAAAGTTACATAGGTGTGTCCCCATGAAAACATCAAATCCAAATTCTCAACTTGAGTAGTAGCAGGCAGCAAAATGTCTGCATAATCAGCGGTATCTGTCATAAACTGCTCGCTGACAACAGTAAACAAATCCTCACGAGACAAACCCGCCACAATTTTGTCCTGTTCAGCTGCTTGGGTAACTGGGTTGCAGTTGTAGACAAACAAAGCCTTAATAGGTGGATTCAGTTCTCCAGTTAAAGTTTGACCAATCTGCCACTGGTTAACCACCCGTGTACCCGACTTAATAAACTCAGGGCGATGCACCACTTCCCAACGAATGGGGAAAGGCCACATAGGAGCCTGTAGCATTCCACCTCCCAAGTGCCGCCACGCACCCACTAAGGCAGGCAAACAGCAAATTGCCCGTATCCCCTGCCCGCCCCCTGCTTGCTTCTCCAGCGCAACTCCCAGACGAATAACTGATGGCTGCGTTGTAGCGTATTCCCTAGCCAGAGTTACGATATCTTCAGCGGGAATTCCCGTAATTTCAGCAACTCGTTCTGGTGGAAATTCGCTAACTCTTTCCTTGAGTTCTGCAAAGCCAACGGTGTAATTTTCTACATAGTCCGCATCAATTAAATTTGCGTTGATAATGACATGCATCAGTCCTAATGCAAAGGCACCATCTGTACCAGGACGAATCGGAATATGCCAATCTGCTTGCGTTGCAGTCTTGGTACGAACTGGGTCAATCACAACTAACTTAGCGCCGTTTTGTCTTGCTTCTTTGATAAATGGCCACAAATGCACGTTGGTGGAGAGTACATTGCAACCCCACAAGATAATGTATTTAGAGTGGGAAAAGGTGTCTGGGTCAGTACCGTGCGTTGCACCATAGGTCATCAGCCAAGCGGTGCTAGTTCCAGAAATGCAGAAGGTGCGTTCGCTGATGGAAGCACCTAGTCGATTGAAGAAGGCGTCGCCAACAGTCAGACCGTTGAGAAGCCCTTCGTGCCCTAGGTAACTGCATGGGAGGATGGCTTCTGCACCATACTGGGCAATAATTTCTTGAAAGCGGTTGGCAATCTCGTCAAGGGCAGCGTCCCAGCTGATCCGCTCAAATTGCCCGCTACCTTTGGGTCCAACTCGCCGCATCGGGTAAAGCACTCGCTCTGGGCTGTAAACTCGGTCAAGGTAGTCGCTAACTTTGCCGCAGAGAGTGCCTTGTGTAAAAGGATGGTCTGGGTTGCCGCTTACTGATGTGGCTCTACCATTCTCCACCGTTATGAGCATGGCACAGGTATCGGGGCAATCGTGAGGACATGCGCCGAGTACAATGGTCTTTTCGCCTACAGTGCTGACCATAACTTTGCCCCGCTGATTACAGGATTGTGGTTTTATATTTAGCGATCGCGTCTCTGAAAAACTGTCAAGAAAGTTACATAAAAATGAATTCTGCTTTCGTTATCTCTACGAGCGGAATTTTTGGGACAGCAGTAGGATTTAACTAAATAAATCGGGCTGAAACTGTAATGCATTAATGGCAGAGGAACTATCCCGCGCCTCAAATAGTGGAGCAGTAGGTGGAGTGAACACTTCAACATTAAGGGCTGACGCCTTTATGCACTAATTGGAATACGGTTTCTTGAGGGCGATCGCCCGCTTATTTTCAAAATTAGAAGAAATTTTGATGCCCCCAATTGGTGCTGGTTTTTGTAAGTAGCGATCGCCTTGAACAAAGGATGTCTGCAACCGCATTCAGTAGAAGGGATAAGTATAAATATTTACAGGTATTGGCGGACAGCTCTCACTTAAGACGCTATCTTTAACACTTGCTCCCCAGAAGAAACAACTTTATAGCGGTTCTCAGTTGGATGGCATACAGTAAGGGAGTAGCCCAGCCTGCCAGACAATCGCCGATCATGAAAGCCTACTCGCTTGACCTACGCCAAAAAGTGATTGATGCCT
>NZ_JAMPKG010000072.1:0-9665 GCF_039962015.1 Trichocoleus sp. AS-A1
TACAGAAGCATTCAATTCAGTCACCATTAAAGACATGATTGGCTGGTTCACTCATTGCTGTTACTACGTTGCTCCTGATACCTCAGAGTGTATTCCTCTCATGTGAGAACCGCTATAGATTTCAAGAGCGCTGATAGACGCTCGTGAGTAGTAATGGAACACCAATTAGCGATCGCTCGCACCTGAAAAAACGTTTCGCTCTGCTGAATGTTGGTTGTGACGGGTTACAAAATCGATATGCAATTGATTGGGAAGGTTATGCTGCTGAAAGATTAAGACTACTCGACGTACAGGATGAGGAAAGCTGACCGTCTTTTCCAATTAGTGAATCTGATTAGATCTCACCAACCCATTACAGCAGGGCAACTAGGCGAACGGATTGGTGTTTCCGTGCGTACAATTTACCGATATATCGACGATCTTTCGGTGAGTGGCATTCCCATCTATGGTGAGCCTGGTGTCGGTTATGCTTTGGATGAAGATTTTGAATTACCACCCCTAACTTTAACTCATGATGAAATCGCCGCTTTAATGTTAGGTGTCGAAATCCTGTCGCGCTCGACCGGGAATGACTTAGCAGCAGCGGCAAAAACGCTATTGAGTAAAATTGGAGCAGTATTGCCGCCACACAGCTTTGATCCAACTCGCACACCTGTTCGGGCGCTAGGTGATATTCTCAACGACCAAAGCTTAAGACAGTGGAACGACCTTTATCGAGCAATTCAGCAGCAACAAGCCGTCACAATTGTGTATTTGAGCTTGAATGAACAACTGTCTCAAAGGATTGTTTTTCCGTTGGGGTTGTTTCATTGGGGTGGAAAATGGACAGTTGGAACATGGTGCATTCTCAGAAACTCATACAGAGATTTTCGGGTCGATCGCATCCAACATCTTGATTTTGCTTCAGGGGTTGAATCTCCAGGGCAAGAAATCAGTCTTGACGCATACACGAAGTTTCAACTTGAGAGAATAAAGTTATCTGGCTTCCACTGACAGGATGCTGTCAGGAGTAGGGTTTTATGCTGAGTAACGCCCAAGAATTTGTTGAGGAGCCGGTTTCGCTGTGTTTGAGATGTTTCCTAACTTCTGGACTCCAGTATTACCCATTGCTGAAATAGGACTAGCTCCCCTTGCGGTTGAGTTAGCTGGCGAATCGCTAGTTCTATTTCGCAATTCAGCCGAGCAGTTCGTGGCATTTCTTGATCGTTGTCCTCATCGTGGTGCGCCTCTCTCACGCGGGCAAGTAACAGAAGACGGGTGCCTTGAATGTCCCTATCATGGTTGGCGTTTTGCCTCAGATGGTGCTTGTACTCATGTTCCTTTCAACTCACTTAACCCAGCTCAACGCTCAAAACTGTCAGTCATGAGGTTGCCGACAAGGGTGATTGCAGGGATGCTGTGGATCTTTACGGGAGCTGAAAACGTGCCAGAACCACAGTTGCCGTCGAGCTTATTAGAACCAAACGAGCGTTACGTGATTCACCATGAGATTTGGAACGCGCATTGGACAAGAGCGATTGATATTTCATTGGACTATCTACATATCCCTTTCGTCCATCAGGATTCATTTGGTCGCGAATTCCATGACCCAGTACACCAAAATGCGATCGCCCAAATCAGCGTTACTGCAACAGCAGATGGAATGGCAGTCACAAATCAACTCAATACCTTGTCTTATGGAGTTGAGATTGATTGGCATCAGCCCAATAACGTTGTTCTCAAGTTAGATATAGGTGGACTACCCCTGCGTCCTCATTTGTTTGCAATTCCGATCAATACCCAACAAATGCGATTTATGCAGGTTGCTCTGCCCAACCCTGGAATCGATCCGAGCAACTTTGACTTTGATGAGTTTTTTGCAGCATCTCTCGACGATCTCACGATGGTTGAGTCACAAATCGGTGAAGTTCCTAATACAAATGAAGGATGTAACGTGCCTACTGATGAACCCTCACTACGGTTTCGTCGTTGGTACTACCGCACAGTGAAGAATAGAAGAACAGAGGCTATTCAAGGCGCAAGTGCTGATTGATGACATTAATAACATTCGTGACAAGTTGGCGTAAATATAGCGAAGCTGAAATCAACTGCAAAGTAGCCATTTAAACCTTGCCTGATAAGGGTTTCAATGTTTACTAAGTGCCAGCTTGCGAGAATTCGATGTCGAGTCGGTGGATTGGGAATTTTGCCAACAATCGAAAGGTTGAATAGCTTTCAGAGCTATACTTAGACTCCTTGAAAAATCAATGTTGTTAGGGTGGGTTTTGCCTACTTTGGGCCTAAAGTTGGTATTTTGTCATGGTTAAGTGAACCTTGGTTGTATCCTTGAAGCCCATCTAAGTATCAAGAACTGAAACTCCTACTTGATAAAAATTTTGAGCGCTACCTTGCGGCTTGTGTCAGCTTCGCAATGTTTACGCTTTTTGGTTTATCCACGTCTATCAAACAGCTCTATTACTACTCAGGAGTGTAGATCACCATTAACAAACCTGCTTCCCTCTGGTTCGGCAGTAAGCTACCGACGGCTTCACGAGTAGTATAGTAGCGTGGCTGCGTCCGGTGTGACCGCTTTGTTAAGCCGCGCCCCGATCGGGTCGGAAGCGCGCAGCACGACGAAACAGCCACGCCGATCCGATAAACAACGTGACGAAGACCCCGTTGAGGATCGAAAGCTCTAGCAGTCCGCTCCACGGGTAGCCCAATCCGGCGCTCAGCGCGATCACAGGCATTCCGCTAGCGTTAGTCGTGCTTGCAGTTGAGCTGAACAATATCAATGCTGTAAATCGGTCACGGCGAGGTAGCTCCAAGGCCGCAGAGGAAGAATCACCAGCAATCGATGTCCCGGTAAGAACAGTCGAACAACTAAGTTTACCGGCGACTGAGCAGAATATTCAACTCCCTAATTCAATGCTGCTGGCAAAGACTGAGAGCGCTCGCCCCCAAGTACCAATTGGTACTTGTACCAGCAATCTTCCCAGGTCTACAAAACAGCTCGATAATCTCATCCGCCAAACCGTATTGATTTGGGGGAATCAGGACAGTGGAAAAAGTTCGGTAGCTCGGTACATTGCAAAGCTCAAGACAGAGCAGAGGTATCGGGGTCGTGGTAGTAGACATGGATAACAGATAACAATCGTGCTGAATGGCAGTGGCTGCTTTCGTTACTACTTTTCAGCTAAAGCCCACCAAGAAATTTGCGTAATTTGTAGTTGTTTTCCTGTGGCTAACAATAATTGCATTTGATCATTACTGACTCAACATCTTTTATCTTAGTTAGCCATCAATTTTATTGACTCCCCATGCGAACTCAACCCTATCTCCTCACCCTGCTCGCACTATTTACAGGTCTGACGCCTCAGCATGGGGTGAGTGCTACCTTCAGCCCTACTGAACTTTTAAGTAGGAATGAAATTAAAATTGTCCAAGCAAATATTCTAGTGGCAGCTTCATCCAGGCAAGGCAAGGTAGTCCAAGCAAGGGAAGATGAATCGGGATGAGCTGAAGTACTGCCTACAATCCCTTTTGGATTGGCATTTTCTGGGAAAATTGACCCAGATGTACCAGTGGTTCCAGAGATTGAAAGTGAATCCCTCGAAAATATAGAAAAAGCCCAAGCTTTATCTGCAATCGCTGTTGGGTTGGCATATTCGGGAAAAATTGACCAAGCCCTGCAAGTGGTTAAAAAGATTAAAAATGAAGACTTTAAAGATAGCGTATTATCTAACATCGCTATTGAGTTGGCTTCATCAGGAAAAATTAATCAAGCCCTACAAATAACTAAACAGATTAAAGACGAGCCTTCCCAAGATTCACTCCTATCTAGCATAATTTACAGGTTAGCGGACGATAGAAAAATTGACCAAGCCCTACAAGTAGCTAAAAATATTAAAAATGAAGCTTCCCAAGACTCAGCCTTATCTGATATCGCTGGACAGTTAATTTCTTTGGATAAATTCGACACAGCTCTGCAATTAGCTAAGCAGATTAAAGAAGAATCCTCCAAAAATAAGCTCTTAGTTTGGATTGCATCCGAGTTTGCATCATCGGGAAAATTCGACACAGCCCTGCAATTAGCTAAGCAGATTAATAATAAAACCTCTCAAGAGGCGGCTTTATCTAACATCGCTGTCTGGCTAGCGTCATCGGGAAAAATCGACATGGCCCTACAATTGGCTAAACAAATTAAAGATGAAGCTTCCCAAAGCTCAGCCTTGTATGGCATTGCGTCTAGGTTGGCTGAGTCGGGAAATTTTGACCTAGCCCTGCAACTAGCTAAAGAGATTAAAAAGGATTTCTCCGACGATTTAAGCTTATCTGGGATAGTTTTCCAGTTGGGGTCATTAGGAAAAATTGACCTGGCTCTAGAACTGGCTAAAGAGATGAAAGATGAAGCCTCTAAAAACTCAGTCTTATCTAACATTGCTGTGAAGTTGACTGAGTCTGGAAAAATTGACCTAGCCCTGCAACTAGTTAAAGAGATTAAAAACGAAACCTCCAAAGACTCAGCCTTATCTGACATAGCTTACAAGTTGACTGATTTGGAAAAAATTGACCAAGCCCTACAACTAGCTAAAGAGATCAAAAATGATTCCTCCAAAGACTCAGTGTTAGGTGATATCGCTCCTGAGTTGGCTAAGGCGGGAAAAATTGACCAAGCCCTACAACTGGCTAAAGAGATTAAAAATGATTCCTCCAAAGACTCAGCGTTAGGTTATATCACTTCTGGATTGACTAAGTTGGGGAAATTTGACCTAGCAGGGCAAGTAGTTAAAGAGATTAAAGATGATGTTTTCAAAAACTTCATATTGCTTGATCTAGTTGCCCAGTTGACTTTATCGGGAAAAATAGACCCTGCATTGCAAGTGCTTGAAGAAATTAATAGTCCCTCCGAAGACAAAGACACAGTGTTGTTTAACATGGTTTCTGTGGCATCTGGGTCAGGAAAATTCAACCAAGCTATACAGATCGCCCAAACCATGAAAAATAAATATCACCAAGCTGCGGCTTTGGCTAACATAGCTACTAGGTTAATAGAATCTGGACAAACTGAACTAGGCTCGCGCACCTTCGATCAAGCTCTTGAGATGGTTGCATCTTATTAGAATAGTCTTCTGGTGAGAAAACCCAGTTGGAAAATGGGGCGTTGCTTGTGATGTGGTATTGTCCTAAGCCCTTGAGAACGCTGCATCTAAGTTGAATAGGATGTCCGCGAGGTAAGTGTCCGTAAGTTCACCAATGACATAATCATTAGGAATTGGGCTACCTGAGCCAAAACGGCGCAAGGAATCAAGAAAGCTCTATGAACCTATCTAAGCTGACTCGCATCCGGTCAGCTTAGATAGTGATTTGCACTTCATCCGTTAAATCATCAAACATCGCCACTTTTGATACCTTCCGATATCGTGTTGTTTGCCCAAAACGAATTTTTCCGTTACACGGCTTTAACGAAAGATCAGCAATGCAGGAATTCCATTGTGCATGATCACCGCTTACTCAGGACACGAGGACTTATCCCAACTGTCAGCGTACCTGGAAGTCAGAGACGAACAAATCTTGGGAGCCGCCGCCACCGTATCAATGCTATCTCCGATTGTCGGGAAGGTCGGGAAAGTCTTGTATTCCGGATTGGAAGAAGATCCTTTCTCAAATCCTTCTCGACAATTCTAGTTTTGTCGAGAAGGATTTCTAAATTGTTGCCCTGAATGCAATTGCTAGCCGGGAAAGTAATATATGGCGGGGTAGAAACAGATTTTCAAGAGTCACTCTAAGTGAATGACTCTAAAGAGTCGAACAATAGCAGCATATATCTGTAAAACTGGAAATGTGCTGGCAATCAACATCCAGCTAAACTGCTGGATTAACGTGTTGCCGGAGAGGAATCCGAATGATGAACTCAGTTCCTTCACCGGGGAGTGAGAAGCACTCCAATTTGCCGCCATGTTTCTCTACGACGATTTGGTAGCTGATGGACATCCCCATTCCGGTGCCTTTTCCCAGCGGTTTGGTTGTAAAGAAAGGATTAAATATTCGTTGTTGAATCTCTTTAGCAATCCCAACTCCGTTATCAGCGATCGCTACTTTCACCCATTGAGCATTCACAGTTGACGTGCGAATTGTAATTCGATTGGGATGCTCTTGAATATTTTGATAGGTACGCTTAGCGTTACTCTCGTCTATGGCATCAATAGAATTCACCAAGATATTCATAAATACTTGGTTGAGCTGTCCGACATAGCACTCGACGAGCGGCAGTTCAGCATAGTCTTTGACCAGTTCAATTTCTGGTCGAGAGGATGTAGCTTTGAGGCGATGTTGCAAAATCATCAGGGTGCTGTCAATCCCTTCGTGAATATCAACTGCTTTGAACTCCGCTTCGTCCATGCGCGAGAAGTTTCGCAACGACAGGACAATCTGGCGAATGCGCTCGGTTCCCAGTTTCATCGAAGCCAGCATTTTGGGTAGGTCTTCTTGCAAAAACTCTAGATCGATATCTTCAGCTAGCGATTGAATCCCAGGAGCAGGGTTAGGATCATGCTGCTGATATAACTCCACCAACTCCAATAGACTCTCGGTATATTCCTGCACATGGGTAAGGTTGCCGTGAATGAAATTGACCGGGTTATTAATTTCGTGGGCAACTCCGGCGACAAGCTGCCCAAGACTTGACATTTTTTCGCTTTGAACCACTTGAGATTGAGTGCGCTGCAATTCCTCTAATGTGTTCTTGAGTTCGGCGGTGCGCTCTTCTACCCGGTCTTCCAATTCCTCCTTGCTTTTCTCTAAAGCAGCAAAAGAGCCGCGCAATTGCCCTGCCATGTGGTTGAAGGAATTGGATAGTGTGTTAAGTTCTCGGATATTGCTCGTTTCGACCGTCTGCTCTAAATTGCCAGATGCCATTGCCTCACTTGCCTGATTGAGGCGAAGCATCGGACGAGCAATCCAGCGCGCAGTGAACACGCCCATCACACAAGCAATCACCAATGCGCCCAGACACAGTGCGATTGTCGTGCGCGTATTGGCATTGACTTGTCCCATAAATGTGGTTTCTGGCACACTCACGACCACGAGCCAATCTAAGCCATAGTTGTCGCGCCAGGGTACAACATTAACAAAGTGTCTTTCTCCTTGCACCTCAAGCTGAAAGGCTGTGGATTGGGTAATAGACTGAAGCCCTTTGGAGACTTGAAGGTGGCTGGCAATGCTCTGAATCGTTGAATTAGGGCTATTGATCGCCTGTAATCTCTGGATTTTTTGACCGGCGAGGGTAAAAGGCTGTGCTGTTATGGAGTTAGCGATTAGGGTGCCATCTCGCTCCATAATGAACACTTGACCAGACTGACTGATATCTAAAGTGCGTAAAAAATCACTGAGTTTCAGCAGATGAAGGTCGATTGCAATCATTCCCACCAAGCGGTTTTGAGCATCATAGATGGGACGACTGGCAGAAGCTGCGATATAGGGACCTGTAGGATAATTTCCGGTAATAATCTTCGCCCAGATCGGTCTAACAGCCGCAATCGGCTGGGTATACCACGATTCATTCGTGTTTGTGTAATCCCAGCGAGCATTGACTTGAGTTCGATTGCCCTGGTTGTCAGTGGCGTAGGTAATCACGTTGAAAGGAGGTTTGGCAGTCCAATCATCAATGGTGATGGTTTTGCCATCGTAACGAGCCGCTCCAACCCCCTCGCCGGTGGTTAAGCCAATCCCAATGTAGGTAAGGTCATACGCCTGCATCTGATCCCAGAAATACTTGCCAACGATTTGGCGATCGCGCACATCCAGCATTCCTCTACGAATGGCATCTGCATTGATTTGGTTGAGGGCTTGGGGGATTGCCAGATAGGACTTCAGGTGTTCATCCACAACATCGCTAGTGCGAGCCATCAACTGTTCTGCTAAATCATTGACTGCTCTCTGTCCATTCTTAAAGGACAAGTAGCCTACTAAACTAACGGCTCCAAGAATTTGGAGAATAAAAGGAATAATCAGAACAATTTGTAATGGAAACGCGCTAACTCGGCGAGGCTGATGAATTTTCATTGTAAGGAAGACGAAACTAATCTTAATAGAAGATTTTCATGATGCCCACGTATCTAACTTTCTATGAGCTTTGCTTGAGGTTTGAGTAGCAACGGAACAGAAAGTTACGCTAAGCCTGAAACGTAAGCCCCATTGTTATTTTAGAATAGATTGTTCAGTCTCAATGAGACGTACCAATTGGAGTGAGCTATTTAGTACGGGGTTTTAATAGAGAAAATCAGGGAGTTTAAGCTTCTGATTTTAGCAGGTTTAATTGGTACGCCCCTTAGCGTAAGTTTTTGTTTAGATACTACTTTTTCATTGTAACGGTCGAGTAATGCATAAAGCTTTTTCTCTGCTTGGTGGCAAGGATAAAAGTAGTCACTATAGAACCGTTAGTTCATCTGACATCGGTTTGCCTCAATTGCTTCAATATCATTAATTCTGCAAGACTTCACTTCAATAATAATTAATCTGAGTTCGTATCTGACAATCAAGATATCCGGTTTTTTTTGAATTGTTGGTTTTTTTAAATGTGCTATAACTCCAAAGAACAACCCCCTTTCCTTGTCTAAAAGTTTGACAGAGCCGATCCCAAACTCGCTGTTCCCCAGCTTCACCTTTTAAACCTAAAGGTTCCGTCTCGATAAACCTCCATTCTGATGATTGGTTTTCGGTACTTACAACCATGTGACTCCTGGTTTTTATCTATCGCTTTAACTTAGAGTTCCCCAAAACAAAGCACATCTAACACAACTCATTTACGTGTCTTATAAACGACCGTCGATGGGAATAGGTAAGACGCATTTGAGACTAAATGGGTTTGAGGAGGGTGCTTGAGCTATCAGTCGCTAATAGGTAAATAACGATCAAAGCCGTTAAGGTTATAGTCATAGTTATCTATAGAATCAAAGCGATCGATCAATGAGTCCTAATCAGCCCAATGCTTCGGATGCTGTATTTGATCGCCAACAACCTCCTTCTCCAGTCGCCTACTGGCGCTTTGACCAATGCAGTACCTCTGGTACTGTAGTCATTCGCGATCAATCAGACTGTGAACCGCAAGGAACGATGATTCGTGGTGTTACTTGCCAGAAAGGGCGTTTTGGGAATGCAGGTTTCTTTGACGGTGCCGATAACTTGGTTGAAATTCCCGACCAGCCCATTTTTCATTTCACTCACCAAATGACTATTACGGCTTGGGTTAAGCCATTACGGCTTCATGGCGTCACTTACGGTCTGCAAACTATCGTCAACAAGTGGTATGCGATGGACTCGTACATGCTTCTGATTGATCAAGGCAATTATTCATTTGCCGTAGCGTTTCCAGGCGGACAATGGGGTTCAACGGTCAATGTTTCATCCCCTGCGACTGTAGATGTTTGGGCGCATGTTGCTGGCGTGTTTAACAGTGAGCATTTATTCCTTTATCTCAATGGTCAACTGGCTGCACGAGTAGCAATAAAAGGCAGGTTGCAAGATTCTAATCGTCCCATTTGTATTGGCAACCACCCCTCTTGGAATGCGTTTAGCAGGGTGGTTTCATACAAACAAAGAAAAATGAGAATAATGCTTAAAGGTGATTGAAAATCAACCAATGATTCGGATGAATATCATTGAACAATTACAACAAATCCCAGATT
>NZ_JAMPKG010000073.1:0-9445 GCF_039962015.1 Trichocoleus sp. AS-A1
GTTATTCCAAATCCCAAGAAATGCTGAGACATTCAATCCGCTTGTTACTTCACTACTTGAGATTTGGAGATGTCCCGATTCCTGCTTGATTCCTCCCACTATTCAGCAACGCCTCCACGAGGAACTTGACGTAGAACACGCACGAGAACTGTTGACTTTGGCAGAACCCAGCTGGGAGGAGCCACGCAACCGCGCTCATGTTGCTCAAGGGCTGGTGCTGGGTGCCCACTACTTATGGGCTTTGTACGAATAGTAAGCTACGGTAAGAGCGATCGCTACATCACAGAGTACAGCGATCGCTCTTATCTTCCGACCTGTGCATTCTCAATACAGGTTCTTAACTGTTCGGTGAGAACCTGGACATGGGGTTTCTTGAGCATGGTTAGGTGATTGCCAGGAATGTTATAAATTTCCACTCCTCCTCCAGCTAGCTCGCCCCAACCCATACTTGGATCTTGATTCGCAGCGATATTTTGTTCGCTATTTTTCAAAAGAGTAATTTTGCTAGGATAGACTTGCGGCACATAGCTAAGCGCTGCTTGACTATTCGCTTGAAAAACCCTAAGTATCGATTTACTTCTTAATTCTTTTAATATTCGTTTTTTAGATTCTTTAGAGATTAGCTTGCTTTGGGGCTTGTCGGTAGCGGCTATAAGATAAAAATAATCCATAAAATAAGGCCATATATGTCGCGCTACTGTGTTCATCAGAAACTTTAAACCGTCCCCGAAGGAAGGTCTGTTTTTAGAAATTGGTGCGGAAGTATCTATCACAGCCAGTAGAGCTACTTTATGCCCAGTTTTTTGCAATTGTTGAGCCATCTCAAAAGCAACCAAGCCTCCAAAAGACCAACCTCCTAAAAAATAAGGGCCATTCGGCTGCACTGCACGTAAGGCATCAATATAATAAGCCGCTATATCCTCAATACGAGTTAATGGGGATTGTTCTCCGTCCATACCCAGAGGTTGTAGCCCATAAAAGGGTTGTTCTGTCCCCAAATGATATGCGACTTCATAATAAGGAAAGATTACTCCTAAAATGGGATGAACGCAAAAGAAAGGTGGATTTTGACCTTTAGGCTGAATTGCAACTAAGGGCGACCAATACGGAGAATCAATTTCGGGAGATAGCGCCCTTGCTAGACCTTCAATGGTTGGATTTAAGAACAGGGTAGACAGCGGTAATTCGCGCTCAAATTGCTTGCGTATCTGCTCTATGAGGGTGATACTCAGCAGCGAATTTCCCCCTAAATCGAAGAAGTTATCGTAAATACTGACACGCTCGATGTTAAGAACTTTAACCCAGATTTTGGCGAGGACTGACTCAGTAGGATTACGAGGTTCAATGTAAGCCTTATCTAGGGTTTGGCTAGTTGAATTATCGGGTTCGGGTAAGTTCCGACGATCGACTTTGCCATTAGGTGTTAAAGGCAGAGCTTCTATCATGACAAAAGCTGAAGGAACCATGTATTCTGGCAACTTCTTCCTTAGGAAATCACGGAGTTCAATGATTGTAGGAGTAAAATTTTGGGCTGGCACAATATAAGCGATTAAACGCTTATCACCAGATATCTCTGTAGCAATTACCACCGTTTCTCTGACTGTCGGATGCTGAGTCAGCAGTGCCTCAATCTCTCCTAATTCGATGCGGAAACCGCGAATTTTTACTTGGTCATCGAGGCGACCTAAAAATTCAATGTTGCCGTCTGGTCGATAACGAGCTAAATCGCCGGTTTTATAAAGACGATCCTCCCTACCCCCCTTTAAAAGGGGGGAGAAAAAAGAATTTTTTCGGGTTTCTTCTTCATTTTCTATTTTTGCCTTTTTGAAAGGATTAGGTATAAACCGTTCGGTAGTTAAATCAGGGCGATTTAGATATCCCTGCGCCAGTCCATCACCGCTGATGTACAATTCGCCAGTAATTCCGATGGGTACAGGCTGTAAATGGGCATCTAATATATAAATTTGAGTATTAGTAATTGGGCGACCAATGAAGGGTTTTTGGGTGTCACCGCTAATTTCTGCAATCGTAGCCCAAACAGTTGCTTCAGTTGGCCCATAAGCATTAAAAAATCTGCGATCAGAAGCCAATTTGTTTACAATATCTTTAGAACAAGATTCGCCTGCACAGATGATAGTTTGCAGCGCAGGAAGTTTTTCTGGGAATACTGCGAGTACAGTAGGCGGGAGCGTGGCGTGAGTAATCGCATTGTCGCGCAATAACTTGATTAAGGGTTGTCCAGGCAGAAGAGCTTCTTTTTTGGCTAAATAGAGAGTTGCTCCCGATCGCAATGCCATGACAATCTCGAAGATTGAGGCATCAAAACTTAAGGATGCAAATTGCAGGATGCGATCGCTTGGCTGTACCTTGAAAACTTCGCGCTGAGCTTCTGCTAAGTTAGATACTCCTCTGTGCTGCACTAAAACGCCTTTTGGTTTTCCAGTTGAACCAGAGGTGTAGATGACATAAGCTAGATTTTCAGATGTTACGTTGCTGGTTGGGTTGTGTTGGGGATGGTGAGCGATCGCATCCCAGTCCTTATCCAAATAAACGACAGACAAACCGTGTTGGCGATCGCCCCAACAGGTCTTCAACAGGGAGGATAGATGGGAATGAGTTAGCAAGATCGATACCTGAGCGTCCTGTAGCATGAAGCTAAGACGTTCTTGTGGATAGGTTGGATCTAAAGGCAGGTATGCTCCTCCGGCTTTGAGGATGCCTAACAGTCCTACAATCATCTCTAGGGAACGCTCTATACAGATGCCAACTAGAACGTCTGGAACTACCCCCAATTGTTGCAGGTGGTGTGCAAGTTGATTGGCTCTGATGTTGAGTTCGCGGTAGGTTAATTGCTGATTTTCAAAGATGAGCGCGTTCGCGAAGCGTGCGTTTAGCGCAATTGCATCCGGAGTCTGCTCTACTTGTGCCTCAAACAACTGATGAAAACACTGGTTTTGCGGGTAATCTCTTCTGGTATTATTCCAATCAATTAATAACTGTTGCCGTTCGGCTGCTGTTAATAAAGGCAACTCGCAAAGGCTTTGCTCTGGATTTGCGACGATACCTTCCAGCAGCGTTTGAAAATGCCCCAACATCCGGGTAATGGTAGCATCATCAAATAAATCGGTGCTGTAAATTACCTGTCCTTTGATAGCTTCCGGCGATTCCCACAGGTGAAACTCTAGGTCAAACTTGGCGCTGGGGTTGTCAAAATCTAGATGCGAAAGTGTTAGCCCAGGTAACTCTAGCGCCTCAATGGGTGTATTTTGCAGGCTAAATGCAACCTGAAATAATGGATGCTGGCTCAGGTTACGCTCTGGATGCAGTTCTTCTACTAGCTTCTCAAAGGGTAAGTCTTGATGGGCATAAGCGCCTAGCGCCACCTCCCGGACTCTGCTCAGCAATTCCAGAAATGTTGGATTACCTGATAAGTTGGTACGCAGCACCAGACTATTAACAAAAAAACCAATTAATCCTTCTATTTCGCGGCGGTTGCGGTTGGCAATGGGCGAACCGACAACAATATCTTCTTGCTGTGTATAGCGGTAAAGTAAGGTTTGAAATGCCGCCAAAAGGGTCATGAAGAGAGTAACGCCTTGGCGCTGCGAAAGTGCCTCTAGTTCCTCACTCAGGCTTTTCGGTAACTCTAGAAATTGCGTTGCGCCTTGATAGGTTGGAGCCGCTGGGCGAGGTTTGTCAGTGGGCAAGTTAAGTGAGGGAAGATTGTTCAGTTGCTGCTTCCAGTAGGCTAACTGAGTCTCTAAAACTTCACCCTGTAGCCATTCGCGCTGCCAGTCTGCAAAGTCTGCATATTGGATCGGTAGTTCTGGCAAAGGCGATCGCGTGTTGTTGGCAAAGGCTGCATACAGCGTTCCGAGTTCCCGAATTAGCACCCCGATCGACCAGCCATCGGAGACAATGTGATGCAGATTCAGCAAAAGTACGTGTTCTGAGGAGTCTAGCTGTAGCAGCATTACTCGCAGTAACAAGTCTTGAGATAAATCGAAAGAACGCGATCGCTCCTCAGTGGCTAGTCGTCGAGTTTCCGCTTCCCGTTCGGTTGCAGATAGATGCCGCAAATCTATAAGGGGCAAAGGTATGGTTAAGCTGGGAGCAATGACTTGAACGGGTTGCCCATCAAGCATCCTAAAAGTGGTACGCAAAGCTTCGTGGCGACGCACGATTTCGTTGAACGTCTCCTCCAGCGCCGAAGTGTTGAGCGAACCCGTCAGGCGAAGTGCAGTCGCTACATTGTAGAAAGTATTGCCAGGGAATAGCTGGTCGAGGAACCACAGCCGCTGCTGGGCAAAAGATGCCGGAAAGACAAAGACCTCCGCTTCTTGCTCAGTTACTTCTTGCTCAGTGTTGAGTGCTTTCTCATCAACCGTGAGGTCGTTGTCGGTAAAATTCTGAGTCATCCGCAGATTGTACCACTGGGCATAGTTGTTCGATTATGTTGCCCATTTCCCCGCTTTCTGGTCTTCACGGAGGCTGATTAGGCTGCGTCTATACCGCGCAAAGACGGTACAGAAGATTCATCAACTGTTCCCCATCTTCCAGGTAGGTCACGTACTCGCTTTCGCTTATCTTAACGTCCTTACCTTCCATATCTGAACCGTAGCGCTCAGCCATGACGACAATTGGCGTAGTGTTGAGCAGTTCCGCTCCCTGACATATACGCCGTCCCAGGTTAATAACCTCGTCTATCGGCATATCGAACTGGTTAATCAAAATCAGACTAGGGCGATCGCGCACACCACGCGCCAGGGCGATCGCGTCTTCTTCCTGTAGCGCCTCAATCACGTGGTAGCCCCAGATGGAAAGGTTATATTTCAGGAGCGGGCGTGTATCGTCATCTAGTTCAAATATCAGAATTGTCGGTAGCCTATCTTTTTTCTGGTTCATTTGTTGTCCTTTTGCTCCTCTTTAGACCGTTACTTGCAGACTGAGGAGAAGAGACCCTCTTCCAGCCTGACTTAATCTCTACGCAACCTGTACGCGATTGGATGAGGAGCAACGAAAGTGCTTCACTTTCTGCCGCACGAGTGAAGGTGAGAACGCTTTGATCAGCCATCTCTGTCCTTGGCTCCCAGCAAGCGATCGTATTCCTCTCTGAGAACCTGGAAACACTCGCACGCAGTCGCTTCCAGCCCCGCCTGATCCAGGATCTGGACGCGACCCCGGTTGTACCGAATGAGATCCCTCTCCTGAAGCTTTTGGGCGGCTTGGGTGACACCAGCGCGGCGCACGCCCAGCATGTGACCGAGGAACTCCTGGGTAAGCTTAAGGTCATCCGAATCAATGCGGTCTTGGGCTTCGAGCAGCCAGCGTGCTAAGCGTTGATCGAGAACATGGAGGCTGTTGCAGCCAGTGGTTTGCGATATCTGGGCAATCAGGGCTTGTGTGTAGCGCAGCAGTACGTCACGCAGCCCCTTATTGCGATCAAACTCCTCCAGCAGCACCCCTGCATCCACCTTGATCGCACTGCCCGCCATTTGTACGATGTATTCAGTCTGCGTGGTCTCCCTTCCGCCCATGAAGGCATTGACGCCGACCACTTCACGGTTGCCGACTAGACCCGCCTCAACCGTGGAGCCGTCAGTCATGGTGATGGTAATCGAGATCAGGCAATCGATGGGGAAATAGAGATCCTCGATAGCTTCACCAGGATGGTGGAGTATCTTGCCCTGTTCCAGCGAGACTCGCTTCAAGTTGGGAGCAAGCTTCTCGTATACCTCACGGGGTAGGACGCTAAGCAGTCGGTTTTCAGTAGTCATCTGGAAAAGTGTTAGAAGTCTTATATAAGTAATTAGACCTCTTGCAGGACTCTCATTGCAGCATCTGTACAAAAAAAAGTCCGTAACGATAACTTGAGTTCGGGTTAATTAGGCTCTGAAAGCGCAGAGACCGGAAAGTTTTCTAATCCATTTAGTTGAAGAACAGCAACCAGCAATGTGCAATCCTTGATTAGCCTAATCGCCAATCTTCATTCAGGATAGTTCTAAACGGCATCGGCATTCAGTACGGTTTCGTACTAATAAACCCGATGGATTGAGGAGATTTTTCTTAGCAATGATTGCAATCCGGCTTAAAAAGACAAAACAAAGATTTATAAGAATTTTGAAAGGTAAAAGATGGATAATTTTCGATAAATATTTATCATATTTTAGTCTGTGCAGCATTCAGCCTTTGTTTGTATAGACGCGAATTCATTCAGTTGCCAGGTAGTTTTTAAAAAATGGGATGTTCCTGCTCCGGATGGAATCAGTGAGATCGCCACCTTATTAAATCCACTACCCAGATTAAAGTGAGAGCGATCGCGCGCAGAGTGCTGCTCGTCCAACGTATCGCCTGCACGAGTTCCCCCTCCACTATGACAAATGTGGTGCGTAATGTTTCGGAGCGATCGCACTTTATCTCAAGTTGAGTTCAGTCAGGAGAGTGGAAGGACTCGCTCCACTGATAACCTGATTGAAAGCGCACTTCGCTTACATTATGAATTTAGAAGATCCCTCATCTAGAGCCTTACTAGCCTTCCTTGAATCGGAACTCTCTCAAAATCGCGCTCTCGGCGATTACCAAACGATGCTGAGAGCGCTATGGAATAAACGAGAAACTCCAACCTTATCTCAGATTCCAACCAAACTTCCACAGGGGTATCGAAGTCTTGCTGTACGGGAATACGTGCGCCAGAACTTCGGTGCTTTACTACCTTACTGGGGGCCGACTGCTATCCGGGGCGATCTAACCGAGAAGAAAGCCCATATTAGTACTTTTATTAGCCTTGTTAACGAGTTATCTAACAATGCTGCTGAAATCAATAGAGTATTCGAGCTAGCAGCAAAGATGGTGGCAGATCACATTAACGCCAAATCTCCCATTATCCAATTACCAATAGCTGGTAAACCACAACAGATATTGACCCAGTTGCTGGCTGTAAAAAGCAGAGGTAGAGTTCAACAGGGTCTTGTATATGCGCTCCTGAAAATTCTATACGAAGAAACTCCTAACATCACTGTGCGTACAAAAGCAGTATTCGCTGGCGACGCTCAAAGCGGACAAAGAGGTGATATTGATGTAAGTGAAAATAACGGCAAAATTCGGTCAGTATTCGAGGTTAAAGCTCAACAGCTTAATCTATCTATTTATGAAGATGTTGTCCGCACGCATACGGTTACTGGAGAGCGCAATTACCCAGTTTTTATCGTGGCTGAGAGCTTTCAAGCTCATTTGTTTAATGAGTACCAGGACGTGTTTATTATCAGGCTTAGAGATTTCTGCCTTACTATCCTAGCAGAGATTGTTTCTTCCAAAAATTTGTCCTCTGATGAGTCTATTCGTCGCGTTTTAGACGTTTACAACAGCGATTTCTGCGACCTCATTCAACAAGACCGAACGCTGCGAGTTGACTACTAAATGGCGCTTGATATCCGAACCAATCCAAGCAACAACAGGCACCGCAACCGCGTCCCCAAAAGCATAACGACCAACGCTTTGGTTCTCTGGAATCCAAAAGCTATCTTCAACTCCTTGAAGGCGTCCGTACTCCCGTGCAGTCATATATCGCATCTTAATTTGGTCAGGTGACACAACGATGAGGATTTGCCTACTGCTACCACCCGACCCAGTTCGCAAGCAACCAGAAATTCCATCATCTCGCGTCTCTAGGCAAACTAAACCTTTACGCATCCGACGATAAGCAGTCAAGTATACAGGTTCTCTAGTTGTTCTCGCTAATCGCTTTGCTTTCTCTAAGCGATGTTTGCTATTGTCTCTGATGTAGGACAACTCCCGTACCAAGGCACTATCGTTAAACCACTTCTGGTGGTCATTTGTATCTACTAAATCAGCTAGAACTGTTTTCCTCGTAGATAAGGGTGACAGTTTCAAAAAGTTCCAAAATAAATCTGAATTATTAATAATTAGCTTTTGCACAGCTAACGGACGGCAAGGATGCTGGAAATAAGTATTATTGTCTTTTATCACCTGAGTTCCTCTTATAGGTTCAGATGTGTTCAAACCGATAATGAAAACACGGGGGCGGCTTTGCGGTATGAAGTAAGCAGCATTAATAACTAGAACATCACATGAATAACCTAACTGATTAAGTGATGATAGAATTTCCCGGATATCCTTGCCGTTACGTGAGTTCAAAAGACCAGTAACGTTCTCAATTAGTACCGCCTGTGGTAGTCTTTTCTCAATAGCAAATTCATTGAGTATACGCATAAACTCAAAGAAGATGCCACTATGTTTCCCCCCTAGTCCCTGTCTATTACCAGCTAATGACAAATCTTGGCAAGGAAATGACGCTGTTACTAGCGTTACATCTGGAACGTTGTGGGCATGAAGATTAGCTATATCGTCAATCTGGAGTTGCTCATTACCGAAGTTTTTGGTGTAAATTTCACCTTTGGCTGGATCAATATCATTAGCAAAAACACACTCGAAGTTTACTTCTTCAAGTCCCTTCCGTACCAAACCTATACCTGCGAAAAACTCAGCAAATCGCAGAGGATTTTGATTAGCAACCAATTGCAACGTGTCAGTCACAATAAAAATTTATAATTATTTGTATTGCCTATTAATGTATCACAATCTTCTGATAGATAAGCTAATTTTTACTTACCTTGTTAAGAGAAGATAGATTGATACGACGCCTGTCACGAGAACTTAGTAATAAGATTGGGGCTTTACTTTGCTCATTGCTGTTATTAAAGCTTTCAACCAGTTTAAAAAGTTCAACAATCGCGCAACTCCACCACTTGCACCAGTATGATTAAGGCACTATCTCATGATTTCATTTCAAACCACTCGGTTCTGGCGAATGCACTCTGCATACCAATTGAAGCTGGCTTTGGGAATGCGTTGTTGCGTCTTGTAATCGATATAAGTAATTCCAAAGCGGCGACTATAACCGTAAGGCCACTCAAAGTTATCCATGAAACTCCAAAGGAAGTAACCTTTCAGGGGATAGCCTTCACGAACGGCTCGATGAGCCGCCTTCAAATACTGGCGTAAATACATAATGCGGTCTGTATCAATTACCTCGCCTTGAGCGTTCAGTTCGTCTTCGGCAGCACAACCATTCTCGGTAATGAACACGGGCAAATCTTGTCGCCCAAGCGTGTCACTAATATGGCGAATACCCCAATAAATGCTCTCAGGAACGATATGCAGCCAAGGCATATTCATTCGCGGGTAGCCTTTCGGGAAGTCAAGAAACTCGTAACCGTCTTTATTGTCAGCCGCACGAACATAAATGCCAGTGTAAATATTGATACCGAGTGCGTCGAGGGGCTGGTGAATGATTTCCAAATCGCCCGACTGAATATAGCGGTTCTCAGTTGGATGGCATACAGTAAGGGAGTAGCCCAGCCTGCCAGACAATCGCCGATCATGAAAGCCTACTCGCTTGACCTACGCCAAAAAGTGATTGATGCCT
>NZ_JAMPKG010000074.1:0-8742 GCF_039962015.1 Trichocoleus sp. AS-A1
CAGAAGTTGAAAGAGGTTCTCGATCTCATCTCTCCTGAAGTGATCTCCTCCATTTGTGGATGGGATTACATCACTACAGCTTTATTAAGTGCAACTTCATAGGAAATTGGTATAAGTTGTTGGAACTTACTTTTTGACACTATCTTTTATGCCCCTCAAGCTTTCCCAATCAACCCTAAGCGGTGAGAGGCTGTATCGCACATAGTATTTTTACTGAGTTTTGATTCAGCGTGCTTTTAATCAAGCTTTGAGATGAAGCTGGCTGAGGTAGATTGCACTCCAGTTCGTCCCCATTGGCACCCAGTCATTGAAAAGCCTCTGCTGTTTTTGAGCGACGGTTTCGCGATCATTGCCGACCCCAAGTGTGCATATAATTTTACTATTACGCACAGTTAGTCGCCGCATGTCTCATGTCAGTCACCCCCATCCGCAAATATCGTAATCTGAACTCGGCGTATAATTCGACGCGGTGTAAAAATGGATTCCGTCGCGCTCTAGAAGAAAATGAGCGCAGTCCGCTGACCATTCGCAACTATCTGTGCGACCTCGATGCTTTCATCCGATGGTTTGAATTCCAGCAGCAATCAGAATTTTTCCCAGAGTTAGTGACCGCAGTTGACTTGCGCGAGTACAAGCGCGATTTATCCCATTCCCTCAAACCCCAGAGTATCAACCGCAAGTTGACAACCATCAAGGTGTTTTTGAATTGGGCACTCTCCGCGGGGATGATTCCATCCGTTCCGAAAATCCCCAAAGTCGTGAAAGAAAATCGTCGGGGAATCCGTTGGCTCAATCGCAGCGAACAACAGGCATTACTCACCCGGGTAGAGCAGGGTGGTCTTGAGCGGGACTTGATTATTGTCAGATTACTATTGAATACCGGGCTGCGAGTTTCTGAGCTTTGTGACCTTCACTGGTCTGACATAAAAATCACACCCAACAAAGCAATTTTGATTGTGCAATCCGGGAAGGGGGCGAAACGTCGAGAGATTCCACTCAACCATGATGCTCGGTCAGCACTCATAGAAATCGGTTATTACAAAAATCGTGGAGCCGTAAGACCCATCTTTATTGGGCAGCGGGGGCAACTCACCCCTCGCGGTATCCAAAGTCTGATTGAAAAATACAAAGGAGATTTGGAAGATTTCTCGCCCCATTCTCTCCGGCATACCTTTTGTAAAAATTTAATTGACGCCGGTGTTGGATTGGAAATGGTTGCAGCTTTAGCTGGGCATGAAAGTCTGGAAACCACAAAGCGATACTGCGAACCTTCTCCAGAAGATTTAGCCCTAGCTGTAGCGCTAATTAGTCAGGAGGAGTAAATCAAGTCTTTATCCCAGCCTTGATTTTGCACTGCTAACAAGCAATGAATACCTCAGGTGGGACTCAATTCCACAAAACCCAAATCGCTATCAGGCTACATCTGTGGCTCTACTCGGTGATTGGGTACTTCGGGACAACGCTCAACTCGTTCTAGTTGATAGCCTTGTTTCTCTAACCGTTCCACAAATTCATTCGGGTCAGAGTTCGTTTCTGATTGAGGTGATGGTTGTGTCAATTGCCTAATTTTCTTGAGTTTAGCTTTCCGTCCCATTGGCTTGTTCCCTTTTAGTGATGCAATCACTTGGTCTAGCCGACCTTGAAGGTTGCGTAATCTGTCGGAATTTTCTTGTGGCTACTAATAATTGCAGTTGCGAATGACTGACTCAACATCTTTTATTTTAATTAGCCATCAATCTCATTGACTCCCCATGCGAACTCAACCCTACCTCCTCACCCTACTCACACTATTTACAGTCCTGACGCCTCAGCATGGGGTAAGTGCCACCTTAAGTCCTACTGAACTTTCAAGTAGGAATGAAACCAAAATTGTTCAAGCAGATGTTCTAGTGGCAGATTCATCCCGACAAGGCGAACCAGCAGCCCAAGCCAGAAGAGATAGATCGGAAAAAGCGAAAGCGCTGATTGCGATCGTTTTCGAGTTGATTTCATTGGGAAAAATTGACCAAGCCCTGCAAGCCGCTCACTCTATCCCAGTTGAATCTGCCAAAAATCTTGTGTTGTCTGATATCGTTTATCGGTTGGCTGAATCGGGAAAAATCGACCAAGCCCTACAACTCGCTCAACAGATTCAAGAGCAATCCACCAAAGATGTGGCGTTGTCTCATATCACTTATCAGTTGGCTGCATTGGGAAAAATTGACCAAGCCCTACAACTCGCTCAACAGATTCAAGATGAGCATTCTACAGGTGAAGCGTTGTCTAGGATCACTGGACACTTGGCTGTATCAGGAAAAATCGACCAAGCCCTAAAATTGGCTCAAACCATCCCAGATGAATCCTTTAAAAACTCAACGTTGTATGGCATCGCTGACTACTTAATCGCATCAGGAAAAATCGACCAAGCCCTAAAATTGGCTCAAGCTATTCCAGATGAATCCACCAAAGACGTGGCGTTGTCTGGCATCGTTTTCAAGTTGACTTCATTGGGCAATTTCGACCCCGCTGTTGCTCTGGAAGTTGCTCAACAGATTCAAGAAAAATCTTCCAAAGATTCAGCGTTATCTAACATCGTTTCTCTGTTGGCTGCATCGGGAAAAATCGACCAAGCCATACAAATAACCCAAACCATACCCGATGAATCCTCCAGAGCCTCAATGCTGTCTAGCATTGCTCAACAGTTGCTTTTATCGGGAAAAATCGACCAAGCCCTAAAACTCGCTCAAACCATCCCCGCTCAATCTGAAAAAGACTCAATATTGGATGATATCGTTGCCGAGTTGGCTGAATCGGGAAAAATCGACCAAGCCCTGCAACTGACTCAACAGATTCAAGCTCAATCTAGAAAAGACTCAGCGTTAGGTAGCATCGGTGAACGCTTAGTTTCATCGAAAAAGTTTGCTCAAGCCCTGCAAGTGGCTCAACAGATTCAAGATCAATCCTCCAAAAACTTAGGCTTGGTTAGCATCGTTGCCAAGTTGGCTGAATCGGGAAAAATCGACCAAGCTATACAACTGGCTCAACAGATTGAAGATCAATCCGCCAGAGACTCAGCGTTACGTAGCATTGCCGAACAATTCGCTGTATTGAAGAAATTCGACCAAGCCCTGCAACTGACTCAAGACATTAAAGATGAATCCTCCCAAGGGGCAACCTTGTTTTACATCGCTCAACAGTTGATTGAATCGGGAAAACTCGACCAAGCCTTGCAACTGGCTCAAGACATTAAAGATGAATCCTCCAAAGCCAGCGTGTTACATACCCTCGCTCTACAATTGGCTGAATCGGGAAAACTCGACCAAGCGATACAAGTCGCCCAATCCCTACCATTTGAATCCTCCAAAAGCTCAGCTTTGCGTAGCATCATTTATGAGTTGGCTAAATCGGGAAAACTCGACCAAGCCTTGCAACTGGCTCAAGACATTAAAGATGAATCCTTTAAAGCTTTGATGTTGTGTACCATCGCTCAACTGTTGGCTGAATCGGGAAATTTCGACCAAGCGATACAAGTCACGCAAACCTTGAAAAATAAATACGATCAAGCCGTGACATTGGCTCTGATCGCGCATGATTTAACATCAGATGGACAAACTGAATTAGCCTCGCGCATTTTAAACCAAGCCCTTGAAATGGTTACATCTTATTAGAGTAGTCTTCTAGCAAGGAAACCCAGTCGAAATACCGGGGCGTTGCTCGTGATGTGGTATTGTCGTAAGCCCTTGAGAACGCTCCATCTAAATTGAATAGGATGTCCGCGAGGTAAGTGTCCGCAAGCTACCGATGATATAACCATTGAGAAGTGGATTACCTGCTCCAAAACGGCGCAATGAATTAAGAAAGCTCTAGGAACCTGTCTTTGCTGACTCGCATCCGGTCGGTTTAGATAGTAATTTGCACTTCATCTGTTAAATTATCAAGCATCACCAGTGTTTGATACCTTCCGATATCGTGTTGTTTGCCAAAAACGACTCTTTCTATCACACAGCTCTAACTCAGATGAGCAATGCAGGAATTCCATTGCGCGTCATCGCCGCTTACTCAGGACACCGGGACTTATCCCAACTGGCAGCGTACCTGGAAGTCAGGGACGAACAAATCTTGGGAGCCGCAGCCACCCTATCAATGCTCTCCCCAATAGTGGGGCAGGTCGGAATAGTCCTGTATGACGACCTAGATAACACTAAGGATTTCGAGTTGAATGATAATTTAGTGAAACCACAAAATAGGTAGCGAAAATAAAGTTTTAGGCGATTTCATTAACAGTTTCCCTATCTTTCACCCTCCTAGAATCCACTAACCTAAACGGTGGCGTTTTAGAGTTGTCCCAGTTTAATGCGGTGGTCGATTGAACAAAAAATTAGCAGCGGCTTTGTGATCGCACTCATGCGACAAAAGGCGATCACCCGAATAGCAGTTGCAGCAGTAAATTGAAGCGTGGCAACTGATGCCGTTAATTGATCGCGGCGTGACGTGTGCCCTAAACCAGATACTGAAGATGACGCAAGTTGAGTACTCGCCCAGTTGACCCTGTGCTACCGTTAAGTTACATTAAATAACGGTTGCCCGATTTAAAATATAGATGCCGAAGATTGTTGACCATGAGCAATATCGCAAAGAGTTGCTCCACAAGTGCTTTGACCTGTTTGCCCAGAAAGGATACGCTTCCATCACAACTCGACAGATTGCTAAAGAGTTGGGCGTATCAACCGGAACACTCTACTACTACTTCCCACGCAAGGAGGATATGTTTGAGCAACTGGTTGAAGAAATGAGTCAAGAGTATCTCCAAATCTTCGCCAGCGAATTAAAAGACGGGCAAACGCTATCGGAGCGATTTGAGGCACTCGCCAACTTCGCAGTTAGGTACGAAGACCGTCTGATTAAAGACATCTGTATGATGGTTGATTTTTGTCAGCAGCAAGGTATCGAGGCAGTTCGCAATAACCCAGCCTTTGAACGAATCAGACAACGGGACAGGCAGGCTTTTGCCGACTTGTTTGGAATTTCAGACCTTGCCCTTGCAGACTTTGTGATGAGTCAACTTATGGGCTTGATGTTAATGCGCTTGGAAGGGAATGACATCCCAATTTTCGAGCAAGTCACACTCCTTGGAAAAATGTTGATTAATTATATAGAAAAATGAAAAACTCAATCATCCTGCAACGGCTAAAGCCTCTTAATCGCTGGACGAGCGCACTTATTGTTTCGGGAATTGCCATCACAAGTGGCTCACTCTACTACAGCATTTCTCAGTTTGGACAAAAGCCTGCCGAACCTGTGGCACCGGCTGCACCGACTATTCAGCCAATCACAGCGTTGGGACGACTAGAACCCGCCTCAGAAGTAGTGCGAGTGGCTGCCCCAGCAACGCTAAATAATGATCGGGTAGCTCAACTGCTGGTTAAGCGAGGCGATCGCGTCCAGGCAGATCAGGAGATTGCGATTCTCGATAGTCGCGATCGCTTGCAAATGGCTTTACTTGAGGCGCAGTCGCGAGTTAGCACAGCTCAAGCAAGACTGGCTCAAGTCAAAGCAGGGGCAAAATCTGGAGAGATTGCCGCTCAGCAAGCCGAAATTACTCGTCTTCAAGAAGAGTTTCGGGGCGAAATGGCGACTCAATCCACCATCATTGCTCGTCGGCAATCCGAGGTTAATGTCGCACAGGCAGACTATAACCGCTATCTAGGTTTGTATCGGGAGGGGGCACTCTCGGCATCCAACCTCGACCAACGGCGACTCACGTTAGAAACGGCACAGGCACAACTCAACGAAGCTAAAGCCAGTCAGAATCGCACGGCTGACACATTGCGTGCCCAGAGCAATCGAGCTAGGGCTACTCTAAACCAGATTGCCGAAGTTCGCCCTGAAGATGTCCGCGTGGCGCAAACGGAGATAAACCAGGCAGTTGCAGCAGTTAAACGGGCTGAGGCTGAGTTGAAAGAGGCAACCATTCGCGCACCGATCGCAGGGCAAGTTTTGGAAGTTTACACCCAATCCGGTGAGGCGATCGCTGACGAAGGCATTGTTGACCTGGGAAAGACTGACCCAATGGAAGTAGTTGCAGAAATTTACCAGAGCGACATTGGCAAGATTCGCAGCGGTCAATCAGCGATCGTTACTGGTGAGGGGATTTCTGGAGAACTGCGGGGAACGGTTCGCCAAGTTGGGTTGCAAGTTAGCCAGCAAAAAGTCTTCAGCAATCAGCCCGGACAGAACCTCGATCGCCGTGTCGTTGAGGTCAGAATTCGCCTCAATTCAAAGGATAGTCAACAAGTGGCAAGCCTAACCAACTTGCAGGTACAGGTAGCCATTCAACCGCAAGTGAGTTTGAAGTAAAAAATAACGGTCGCCCGATATCTAAACTTTGTGCTTGCGTGTCATCAGAGAAACCTACACCAGGAAATGAGTACTATGCTTCAAGGCACATATCTGATTTTTTGCATTCTGGGAATTGCTTTACCCTACTCCCAATTCATCCCATTTCTACTTGAAAACGGACTTGATTTGGAACGTTTCTTTGAGCAGCTTTTTATCAATCGAATTTCTGCGTTCTTTGGTATGGATGTCGTAGTCTCATCTCTTGCTCTGTGGACATTTGTGTGGGTTGAAGGTTCACGGCTCAAAATGAAAAACTTGTGGGTATACATCGCCACTAATTTACTAGTTGGTGTTTCGTTAGCGCTACCTCTGTTTCTACTCCTGCGGCAACGCAAGCTCGAAGAAACCACTCAATTAGATCAAATAGTTCAGTCTTAAAGACGCTTCTGTTTTAACCAATCTCTCAGCCATTTTCTGCTCTCCAACTTTATACCCTCTTGGCTCAAGTACTCAAGTTATGTTGCGTAAACTACTTCGCAAAACACCTCTAGCCTGGTTACAGGTCAAGCGAGAAAAAACCCGCCTCTTTGTTGCCTTAGCTGGAATTGGCTTCGCTGATATCCTCATGTTTTTCCAGCTTGGACTGATGGAGTCTGCCTATACTTCTGCTACGGGGATGCACTACAGATTGCGGGGCGACCTGTTCTTGCTAAATTCTCTATCTGATAACGTGCAGACCATCAAACCCTTCTCACGCTCTAGGCTATTTCAAGCAGCAGGTACAGATGGCGTAGCTTCTATTAATTCTCTCTATCTAGGAATCGGAAGATGGCGTAATCCTGCTAATCGAACCTTCTGGCAGGTACAAATTTATGGTTTCAACCCCAGTAACCCAGCAATGGATGTGCCAGATGCTGCACCTGAATTGAATAAACTCAAGATGTTGAATTATGTACTTTATGACCAGGCAGCGCGACCCGATCTGGGTAATGTTGCTAGTCAACTTCAGCAATCTAAACCGCTTCCAGCTCAACTGAATGACTTACAAATTCAAGTCACTGGTGTCTTCACAATGGGAGCCTCTTTCTCAGCTGATGGCAATTTGATTGTGAGTGACTCTAGTTTCTTGCGTCTGTTTCCAGAACGCCAAGCCGATGATATCGACGTCGGTCTAATTACGTTGAAACCGGGTGCAGATATCGAGCAAGTGCAAGCAAATATAAAAGCCAAATTGCCGAATGATGTGCTGGTTCTGACCAAAGAAGAATTTGTCCAACGGGAGAGAAATTATTGGAGTCAAGTTAGTCCGATCGGCGTTATCTTTGGCTTCGGAACTATCGTGGGATTTTTGGTGGGAACGGTAATTGTTTATCAGATTCTTTACTCTGATGTTTCCGATCACCTACCCGAATACGCCACGCTCAAAGCAATGGGTTACGGTGATCGCTTCTTAGTTGGTATTTTGCTTCAAGAGGCGTTGATTCTGGCAATCCTGGGTTTTATGCCGGGATTCGTGATTTCACTTGGGCTTTACGGACTAATAGCACAAGCGACGCTACTTCCCGTCAAGATGTCGCTGGATCGTCTGGTACTCGTGTTGTCTTTGACGCTTGTAATGTGCATTGCATCGGGAGCGATCGCAATGAGGAAATTACAGTCTGCTGACCCAGCTGATATTTTCTAACTTCACACAATTAATAACCTTAACCCTCATATAAAACCCTGATGTAATGGTGAACACGCTTATAGCTCCTCTGGTTGCGATCGCAGCCCTTGACAGCCTCAATCCAACTGCAACGGCAATTCAGGTTTACCTGCTCAGCACTCCAAAACCGATTGCTCGTTCCGTGTTATTTATCCTTGGTGTCTTTTTGGCCTATTGGGCGGCTGGGTTGCTCATCGTTCTTGGTTTTGGCAAGGTAATTACAACCTTGATGAGCAGTGCAGGTTTATTTTTGTCAAACCCAATTATCTATGTCCTCCAATTCATCATTGGCGCTGTGATGCTTGCCGTTGGCTGGACACTAAACACGGCTAACGAGCAGAAAGCTGTAAAACATCCGAAAAATATTAAACCGACTTATGCCTTTTTACTTGGACTTGGCGTAACCTTTTGGGAATTTCCAACAGCGCTTCCCTATCTAGCAGCACTCGAACGAGTGATTCAAGCAAGACTCGATCTACTTCCCATTATGAGTGTTTTGGGTATCTACAACGTCGTGTTCGTTCTGCCCCTAATTATTTTGCTGGGGATTTACATTGTATTTCAAGAGTCGGCTGCTGCTCGGTTGAATGCCATCAACCGCTCAATTATAGCGGTTCTCAGTTGGATGGCATACAGTAAGGGAGTAGCCCAGCCTGCCAGACAATCGCCGATCATGAAAGCCTACTCGCTTGACCTACGCCAAAAAGTGATTGATGCCT
>NZ_JAMPKG010000075.1:0-7339 GCF_039962015.1 Trichocoleus sp. AS-A1
CCGAGGAGGATAGGCGATTTCTGGCAAACGAGTCATCAGCAGTGCAACCACTCAACTGAATCTAGCCTAAGATTTGCTTGATGCCTATCCAGAGGGATTTTAGATTCTCTTTACAAATCAGCTCTAAAAGAGCTGGCTGATTCTAATCGATCGTGCTTTATAGCCAAAAATTAACTTGGTTGTGGCGGTATTAAGAACAGGTCACGAGCTATAAACCTTATGATGATAACTACGCTGGTGTTGTTGCCTTGCGCCCCAAGACAAACGCATCTTATCTGTGAAATACCTACTCGACAAGGGGTTCAAGCATTTAGGTTTAAGGCTGAGCAACTGATAAAATTCCTACGGGGAGAGACATCCAGCATTTTAGATGCGTTTTCCCTGCCTTATGCACCTTTATTACCCAATTTTTGAAAATAAGGATTTTTATTGAGTTAAAACGGGTGCGGAGGGACTCGAACCCCCGACAAACTGCTTAGAAGGCAGCTACTCTATCCACCTGAGTTACGCACCCACATGAAAATGGATCGCCAAACTTGGCTCTGTCGTAGATTGTATCTGTGCCGAGTGCTGCAAAGCAACCCAGAAAGCCAAAGCTTTCCAAATATATCGCTCAAGCAGCTTTAAGCTCAATGTAAACTAGAAACCAACATACCCAGACGTTTGGATACGATAGTGTATTAGTCAAGGCGATAGGCGCTACGCGGACGCTCTCGCGGCGTTGTCCGATTTTATCCCAGCACCAGGGCTGGATCGCGCCCTTATATAGTTTCGTGGCGATCGCTTTTTAGCCGCACCACGCCCCCGGCCAAGTCAGGAGTCATTTGCCAGTGTCATGTTTATTCTGAAACGGCAGGATGTTGAAATTTCTAGCATTCAGCACCCCAAGCGGGAGCAACAGATCCCGATTCTCACTTATCAGGGGCAAACCTTTCGCTTGATCAGTGTATTTGCAGCTAATCAAGCAGAAGAAGCCAGAGCCTTTTGGCGAGACCTTACCGATAACCGTGGCAAAGCCTGCGTTTTGCTGGAAGAGCCAGATCGGTATAGCGTCTGGGGCAAAATTCGTCTAGATCAGCTGGCTGCGGAGGCTAGTAGTGACGTCAAAATTGTCCCTCTCGCCCAAGCTTGCCTTTTGTTGCTCCAGGCGGTTTACATAGACGTTGAAGACCTATTAGGAAACAGACAAGCCGGATTATTTCAAAAAGACCTTAGTGATGTCTTCCGTCAGTGGCACTTTCCCAGTGCGGATGGGCCGGAAGCTGTGAAAAACTTGCTAACAATGGACCCTTTGAGTAGCCTCCAAATTCCCCCTTGGGAGGAACATCATCTGATCACCTTGTTACAAGAACTGCATCGCTTGGGTAAGGAATATTTCGGCAATACCCACTTTGCCCAAGGAGTAAAGGATACATTACAAGATATGCAACCAGGAGAGCGGTCTCAGTTCCTGGAGTGGCTAAATCAATCTCCCCTAGGTAAGCTGTGGCGCTAATCTAAAAAATGTTTGGGAAATATGCCAAAGCTTGCATTAAGATGAGACACTTGCGCTTCTTAAAGGAGATTTGTTAGCAGATTATTAATTGAATTGCATTTGCGATTAAACCTTGCGTGCATCCTTGTTTTGAAAAACTATGAGCAGTTCTTTAGAAAAGTCATCGGAAAAAGTATCCGGTTTACAATCCCTTCTGAGCGTACAGACAGTAATCGTTGCGGGAATAATCTGGGGTGTGCTAGCGCTACTGTATTTTCTGCTGTTTAGCATTTCTGCGCCCGGAGAGGAGCGTCCGCTTTGGTACTCGATTGGAACTTACATTTTTGAAGAGGTAGCTTACCTAGGCGCAGCAGTGCTGTGTTTTAGAAACTGGCGCAGTCCCCAGATTGTTAGCGGACGTAACGTCTGGCTGGGATTTGGACTGGGGATGTTGTGCTATTTTATCGGGAACCTGTTGTTTTGCTACTGGGAACTGGTTTTACACCAAGAACCCATTGTGTCACCTGGGGATTTGTTTTTTGTCCCTGCCTATTTATTTCTTGCCTGGGGAATGATTTTAGCTGTCATCTCACGGCGACTGAATCTAGAAGTTTGGCAGTGGGCAACCGTTGCAGCGATCGCAGTTGCCGGAATTGCCTTGGCAGTCTGGTTACAGGTTGCCTCCCCGAATAATGCATCCTCCGCAACCCCACCTTTACCCGTAGGAACAACACAGGGAACAACACAGATAGCGAAGGCGACTTCACCCAAGAAAGCGATCGCTGCCACCAAAGCACCAGCCGTCAATAAAACCGCTACTGTGGTGAAAACAGCACAAGCAAAACCCTCTGCTCCTACTGGAGAAAATCAGGCTCCAGCCTGGGTTCTATCAGTAGAAAAATTTCTAGAGCCATTAGGGACCTTTTTGAACATTTTTTACGTTGTTAGCGATATCTTTCTGTTGATCGTTGCCTCGACCGTATTGCTAGCCTTTTGGGGGGGTCGTTTTTCTCAGTCTTGGCGGATGATTGCTGGGGCAGCTTTTTCATACTACGTTGCTGATATGTGGCTGAAATACGCCGATAAGTTCATTGGTGATGATTATCAAAGCGGAGGACTATTGGAAGTATTTTGGGTCTTCAGCGGCGTCCTGTTTGCCATTGGCGCTGTCCTGGAATTTGATACATCCAGTCGTTCCCGTCGTAGCGGACGCAAACGTGCTTAGGAAGTAGCATGAGTGTGAGAAAACTCTCCGAATTAGATAAGCGCGACATCCTCAACCTGTATCGACAGCCAGGAGAGACAACCTCAACCCTGGCTAGTCGTTATGATGTCAGTAATTCAACGATTAGCCGTCTTTTAAAAAGTCGTCTATCCGAGCCAGAATATGAAGCCCTAATCCAGCAAAAGCGAACCAATCGCTCCCATTCAATTTCCGAACCTGCCACTGAAGCTGACGACGAGCCAGTAGAAACATCGCTGACCGCATCGGTAAAGAGCGAAGAATCCTTTCCCCACACTCAAGAATCTTTTGCAGATAGTGATAGTGAGGAATCAGTAGAGGCAAGCCCTACCGCCCCACGGAGGCGTCGCAGGCGCTCCTCAGTCTCTACAGAGGAAGAGAGGGCACAAGAGCAAGAAAACATTCCTTCCGAAATTTTCCCTGGGATCGATTCTTCTCTGCCACTTTTTCAGCTGGCTGTGGATGCCGCACCAAGTAACAACCCCGATCTACTTGATAACAATTACAGTGCAGAAGCCAGTGTCATAGAAGAGATGCTGGGGGAAGACCTGACGGATTTAGAAGACGAAGAGGACGAGGACGAGGATGACGACGACGATTTAGAAGACCTCCAAGACGAAGACGACTGGGATGATACGCCAACTCTAGAAAGTCCGATTCCAGCAGGAACCTTTAAGCGACAAAACCGTGCTAGCGTTCAAGTTTTACCGCTGTCTAACGCGGTGCTTCCTAAAACCTGCTACTTAGTTGTAGACCGAGCAGCAGAATTAATCGCTAGACCCCTGCGAGAGTTCAGCGATCTCGGACAAATTCCTGCCCAAGAAGTTCAACAGAGAACACTGCCAGTTTTCGATAACCATCGGGTAGCTCGTAGGTTCTCGAACCGCACCCAACGAGTGATTAAAGTTCCAGATGGCAGGATGCTTCAGAAAACTTGTTCGCAACTGCAAGCTAAGGGAATTACTCGCTTGCTGATTGATGGTCAAGTTTATTCGTTATAAGAGGCAGTGGTGAAACGCCGTCAAGTTCTCAAACAGCTGCTACAAACATCCGGCGGGCTGATTGCGGCTAGCTTGCTCCCAGGCTGCCAGTTAACAGGGTCCGTAGAGCCGCTGTTTTTGCTTGACCTGCTCAAGCCAGACTCAAAACTGCCAAAACACCTGCTCACGCCATTGAGCGAATTTTATGTGCAATCTTACGCCTTGCCGCCTAGGATTAACCTGGACAACTGGTGGTTAAAGGTTACGGGTGCTGTTGCCCGGCCGCTGACGCTGACCTTTCAGGACATCATGGCAGCGCCGCAGGAAAATTTCTATTTGACAATGGAATGCATCGGTAATCCCACTGGCGGCAACCTGATTGGAAACGCTCAATGGACGGGTACCCCTTTGCTACCTTTTCTAGAGCAAGCTGGTGTTAAATCAGAGGCGATAGAATTTAGGCTGCACGGAGCTGATTCCTACGAAACAACATTGCCAGTTGCAGAAGTCATGAGACAAGAAGTGCGACTGGTTCACCAGATGAATGGCGAAGCTCTCAATCAGTCGCATGGCTATCCTTTACGCATCATTATTCCCGGTCACTTTGGTCAGAAGCAACCCAAATGGCTAGTCGAGATTGAAGCTGTCAGCAGCCAGAAGCGAGGTTTTTGGGAACGTCAGGGCTGGTCTAATACCGCAGAAATTCCTACTCATGCGCTGATGCGCCAAGTGCAAAACACTCGTGTTTGGAACAGGCAGCATCGGGTGCATTTAGGGCGCACGGGTGAAACAGGTTGGGAAAGCGGCATTTTGATGGCTGGTGTTGCCTTGGACAAATCTAGTCCGATTACAGCCATTGAGGTAAGTACCAACGATGGTAAGACTTGGCAGAATGCCGAGCAGAATCAACCGCCATCTCCCCATGAGTGGACGCTCTGGCGTTATTTGTGGATGCCCCAACAGCCGGGAAATTATACTTTACTTGTTCGCGCAACGTCTTTACGCCAACAGCAGCAACTGAAAGATGATAATCGGATGGATGGTAGTAGTGGCGTTCTGCGAATTCAAGTAAATTTGCAAGCCTAAACGCTAGCCCTTCAGCGATTTAAGACAATTGAGAAATCAGTAACAAACGCGAAGTCTTGTGTCTTTGTTTAAAATAGGTTTTGAGAAACGGATGCTTGTGTAGGATGTATGGCAGTCTTCCCATACACCCAAGCAGAGTAATCTCTGTCATGGATGAATCTTCGCTAGAAAACTATGTTGATTGTTGAATGACGCTTCACCTGTCTATAAAAATTAGAGGAATTTATAGATAAACTGACCACCGTATTTTTACGGAAAATAGGTTTTGTAGAAGATTGTTATTAGAAAAATTACTTAATTATTGAGTTTTAAGAAAATATAAAAAAATATTTGTTACATCATCTACTTGAACCTTATAAGGAGGGTAATCTAGAGAAGTAAAATATTGATTAAGGCGTCGGCAAATAACAGATAAAAACTGGAATGAAGAAAGATTCTGTTATAAAAACAACCGCAGAAAATGTGGCTATTTAGCCTGGTAAGATTCGTTTCAAGTCTCTTCAACAGTTTATATAAACTAGGGAGCGATCGCGCTATGGAAGTAAGCCATTTACTTAAGCTTTATGAAGACGGACAAAGAGACTTTGCCGGGATCGATCTTAACGGAAGTGACTTGAGGGGAGTGACGCTCATTGGGGTCAATCTCACGGGCGCTAACCTGAGAGGAGCTAATCTGAGTCGAGCTTTCCTAACAAAGTCAGACTTAACGGGTGCTTGTCTAAACTGGGCCGATCTAAGTTTTATCAAACTGAGTGAAGGCAAACTGGTAGAAGCAGACTTGACGAAAGCGAACCTCAGTGGAGCGTTTCTAGTGAAGTCAAAATTGCCTGGAGCCAAACTGAGCGGTGCAAATCTCAGCAGTGCTAATCTTCGAGTAGCTAACCTTTGGGGTGCTAATCTCTGTGGAGCAAATATGCAAAGGATTAATCTGCGGGAAGCAAATCTCAGTGGCGTTAACCTTAGTTGGGCTAATTTGTGCGAAGCGAGACTCACAGGCGCGAAATTGTATGGCGCTTCCTTAAATGGTGTTAACTTCAGAAGAGCTTTTTTAAAAGGATTAGACCTGGGCGGAGTCGATTTAGAGGGAGCCAACCTTAATGATGCCAGATTGAGTGGCGCTAACCTGGAAGGCGCTAACCTGAGCGCAGTAGATCTCAGCCAAGCGACACTGCGTAGGGCCAATCTGAAAGGAGCAGATCTGCGGGGAGCAAACCTGGCAAAGGCGTCTTTGGAAGGGGCAGACTTAAGCTGGACGATTCTGAGTAGAGCAGACTTGAGTGAAGCAGATTTGAGTGAGGCAAAACTGGTAGGAACTAACTTGGAAGATGCTCAAATGAATGGCGCTGTGCTGCCATCAGAACACCAAAACTCATACTCAGAAGCAACTGTTAGTGGTAGTGTGACACCTTTTGAACAACCAGTTAGAGCAATGGTTGGGTAGTTGAGAGAACGCTAACTGATAATTACTGATAGATTTGGGATTTTTTGTGGACTGGTTACAGGTTATGGGTCGGGATTCTGGTACAACTCGTTACGCTGTAGTGTTGGTAACGGCGTCTTCGCGACAAGAGGCAGAAGCGATCGCGCAAAATTTAGTTGCATCCCAGCTAGCGGCTTGCGTTAACTTAATGCCAGTGCATTCTGTCTATACTTGGCAAGGTAAGGTTAACTCAGAAGAGGAATGGCAGCTAATCATTAAAACAGATCTAGCGCACTTTCCCGCCCTCGAAGCCAAGATTCGAGAGTTGCACTCTTATGAAGTACCAGAAATTATTGCTTTGCCAATCTTAGCTGGCTCTCCACCCTATCTTCAGTGGATTTCAGATAATGTGAGAAATTAGCTGTAGATAGCTGCTTCCAGACGTGTTGCTAAGTCAATGATGTCTTCAATCCTGGCAATTTGCTCGATCCATTCTTCTAGAATATTTTCAATACTGTAATAAATTCCCGCTAAGCCACCAGTAACGGCAGCAGTGGTATCCGTATCGTCACTTAAATTCACCGCTTTTAGTACCGCTTCGGTATGAGAAGAGCTGCCAATGTCAAAAACTTCGCTGTGGGGAGTCCAGAAATCTCAGTTTAACCAACGATAGAAATAGTTAGCTGTTACATTCGGAGAAAATCCATCATGATTTTGCGAAGCAGAAGATAAGGGAGCTATCATCTGACCAAGTACCAGCAGGTTGATTATAAGTTCCAGAACCTATCATCTCTGTTACAGGTGACTTCACCGATCGATTTGGTAATAAATTTGACTGGAAAACCCAACGCATCACCGGCATAGGCACCGATCAGCCCTGCTAAAACTTTAGAGCTTCTTTTCATTTCAAGTGTTTTATCCGGACTGCTGATGATTCCAGGGTAGTTGGCGATCGCGACTGTGCGTGCATTCAGTCCGTAGTGATTTAAGAGCTAGCAGGGATGGCATTATCTTAAGGAAAATTATAGCGGTTCTCAGTTGGATGGCATACAGTAAGGGAGTAGCCCAGCCTGCCAGACAATCGCCGATCATGAAAGCCTACTCGCTTGACCTACGCCAAAAAGTGATTGATGCCT
>NZ_JAMPKG010000076.1:0-7239 GCF_039962015.1 Trichocoleus sp. AS-A1
TCACCTGGTGTAGTTGAGTCTAAGTTTTTTGTCATGAAACCGCCTCACCCTTCGAGGTAGATTGCATCTCTCTAGTATCATATTTACACCCGAATTTAGATGCGCTTACCCTGCCATCACCAAGTCACTTTTCCATCTTAGTTGGTTGATTACAGAGCCTTCAGTCATTTTATAATCAGCCAAGGAAAGTATGCGATCGCTCGAAAAAATGGGATTAAAACTTGAAAGCGTCATTCCTTGGGGACGTTCCCTGGCAGAATACATCAGGATGTTCAACTTAACGCCTGACGACCTCCAGTTAAAAATTCTAGATTGTGGCGGTGGCCCTGCCAGCTTCAATATTGAGATGACACGCCTAGGCTACAACGTCATCTCTTGCGATCCGGTGTATCAGTTTTCCAACCACGAAATTCGAGAACGTATCCAGAAAACCTATCAAAAAGTGATTGATGGACTCCAAGCCAACCTCGATAGCTACGTTTGGCACGAGATCCAGTCACCAGAAGATTTAGGGCAAATTCGGATGTCAGCCATGCAGCAATTTTTAGAAGATTTTCCACAAGGAATTCAACAAGGACGCTATTTAACCGCTGAGTTACCTGTTTTACCCTTCAAGACTCAGCAGTTCGATTTAGCCTTATGCAGTCACTTGTTGTTCACCTATTCGGATTTCTTCTCAGAAGACTTTCACCTCGCCTCCATTGTGGAATTGTGCCGTGTTGCTGCTGCGGTACGGGTTTTTCCTCTCTTAAATGTTTCTGGAGAGGCGTCGCCAGTCCTTCAGCCAGTAATGGAGAAATTAAAAGCGCAAGGCTACAGTGTAGAAATTCAGCCAGTACCCTACGAATTCCAAAAAGACGGCAATCAAATGTTGCAGATAAAGTCAGTCGTGTAAATATGTACTGCAATCTGTCGCTCCTTTGAACCTAGATGATTCAAGAAGGCGAAATCCCCGACTTCTTAAAGAAGTCGGGGATCTGAAGGGCTAGTATTTCACAATTTAAATAGGATTGCTGTATATGCCTGCTACACATCATGCAGGTTAGCGGTAATGGATAAAAGGTCATACGATAACGTGAAATGGTATAAGAAACACTTTTTTCTCTAATTACCTATTCCCAAAAACCGATGAGTCGCGCATTTAGAGAGAAATACTCAAAAGAAGATACTATTTTTTCAAAAAAAAAGTTTCAGGGTGTTCTTATTGAAAAGAACACCCTGAATTAGGTTAATTATTTATTTAGCAGCCTTTGATATATCAAATAAAGCTGCTACACCACTATGCAAGCGAGATAATACAAAAAACTAACTCTAGCCGGTTAACTTTAGCTCAAACCTAGCTCAGCGAGGCACCGCTGCGGTCGTAGCTAGAGCGGAAGCTTGGGTGTGGCTGTCCTTGAATGTGGTTCCAGTATTCAGATGATTCAACATCTAGACCCACTTCAGCAGCGGCGCGACCCAGCATAGACTGCTGACGGTTCTTGATGAGGTGATGATGACGCATCATGAGGGCGCGAGCTTGTTCTTGAGTAGACATACCAGGTTTCTCCGTACTGCTTCAGTGATGTTTGACTAACTTATTTTCTCTTACCTATTTAATATAACAGAAAATTCTGTATCTAAATTTACAAAATGCTTTTAAAAACAAAACTTTACAAAAAAATTAAGGTTAGGTGCGGCACTCATCCGATAGAGCGATTCTAAATGAGGAAAAAATCGGAATTGCTGATTCCAATTTTGCATAGGGGATAATAGCCAGACGCAGAAACTGTAAAATTTGACAAACATCCTGAAAGTTTAAACGGCTACATCCCCCAAAAGTGTGATTTAGTAGTTGCCTTGGGCAGGCTAAAAGCATCATGGATGATGTGGAGTTCGTGCGCCAATCAAAAACCAAAAGAGACAGCCGACCAGGAGATAAAAAAATGGCTACCCCCTGTCACATTCTTGTAGAAGGCAACCCGGTCATCATCTATGCTTCCCGGAATGGCAGCCCTAAAAAAGTTTTGCCTATCCTCAATCGCTTTTTAGAGAAGTTTTGGCAAGAGAGAGAAACCTGCGGAGAATACTGCGATACACCTGGGTGCTTAGTGGCTCAGATTCTGGTTCGCTTTGGCTACGAGATATGCGAAGATGATTTTTCTAACCTGCGAGTGGGAGTGAATTTTGACTCAGCGGTGGAATACATCTACTGGGTTTCTTTGGATTACAAAGTGAGTATCTGGGTTCCAGAGGTGTCCTACCGCAATAATCCCTCTTTGGGACTGCAAGGCTGTCGCCAGGATCTCGTTTTGAGTACTCTCTAAATACTGCGTGCGCGATCGCACATTTTGTTTGCATTTTATTATTTGCACTCCTCACCCCCATTCCTGACCTGGCTGCACGCCAGATAACAGCGAAAACGACTAATCTGTATACAGATGGATAAGACCCACAAACTCACAAATGTGGGCTTTCTTCAGCCGATTTTGATAAGCAGATAACTATCTAGCCGCCTAAAAGATACACATATTATGTTCGACGCACTTGCTGAACGCTTAGAATCTGCCTGGAAAAGCCTGCGGGGTCAGGACAAAATTTCCCAATCCAACATTCAAGATGCCCTGAAGGAGGTGCGTCGCGCTTTATTGGAGGCGGATGTCAATCTCCAGGTCGTCAAAGATTTTATTGCCGATGTTGAAACCAAGGCACAGGGAGCCGAGGTCGTTTCTGGGGTGCGCCCCGACCAGCAGTTCATCAAAATTGTCTACGATGAGCTAGTCCAGGTGATGGGGGAAACTAACGTCCCCCTGGCTTCAGTAGATAAGCCGCCCACGATTGTACTGATGGCTGGGTTGCAGGGAACGGGTAAAACCACAGCTACAGCAAAGCTAGCTTTGTACCTACGCAAGCAAAATCGCAGTACCTTGCTAGTCGCAACCGACATCTATCGCCCAGCCGCCATCGATCAGCTAGTGACGCTGGGACAGCAAATTGAGGTGCCAGTGTTTGAACTCGGCACCAATGCTAACCCGGTAGAGATTGCGCGGCAAGGGGTTGAGCGAGCTAAAGCAGACGGCATAGATACAGTCATTATTGATACTGCCGGACGCCTCCAGATTGACCAGGACATGATGGCGGAATTAGCCCGCATCAAACAAACCGTCCAGCCGCACGAGACGCTGCTGGTGGTCGATGCCATGACCGGGCAAGAAGCGGCAAATCTCACCCGAACTTTCCACGAACAAATCGGGATCACGGGTGCCATTTTGACGAAGCTGGATGGCGATAGTCGCGGCGGTGCAGCCCTATCAGTGCGACGGATTTCCGGTCAGCCGATTAAATTTGTCGGCGTCGGAGAAAAAGTCGAGGCGCTGCAACCGTTTTATCCAGAGCGCATGGCTTCCCGAATTCTGGGCATGGGGGACGTAATCTCCTTTGTGGAAAAAGCCCAGGAGGAAATAGACCTAGCAGATGCCGAGAAGATGCAGGAAAAAATGCTCTCGGCTAAGTTTGACTTCAGCGATTTCCTCAAGCAGATGCGGCTGCTGAAGAATATGGGTTCTCTGGGGGGCATCCTAAAGATGATTCCAGGGATGAATAAGATTTCCGACGAACAGCTGCGCCAAGGAGAAACCCAGCTAAAGCGGGCTGAGGCGATGATTAATTCCATGACGAAGGAAGAACGCCAAAACCCAGACTTATTAGCGAAGTCTCCCAGTCGTCGTCGCCGGATTGCTCGCGGTGCTGGCTATCAGGAGACGGATGTCAGCAAGCTGGTAACTGATTTCACAAAAATGAGAACCGTCATGCAACAGATGGGTCAGGGCGGTTTCCCCGGCATGCCCGGAATGGGCGGTATGCCCGGAATGGGTGGTGGCAATCGTCCTTCCCAAGCCGGTTGGCGGGGCTATGCCCAAGGCAGTCCCGGCAAGAAAAAGAAAAAGGAGAAAAAGAAGAAAGGCTTCGGCACTCTCTAGCTGGAACCGTTAATGCAATTAGCTTTTAGCTTGGAGGGGTAGAACTTGATGCCAAAAAATGGTACAATCAATGACTCTGCGTCTAAAGTCTAAAAGCTAATCGCTAAAGAGCTGATGGCTTAAAATCCAAACAGGAACATTCTTCATCAACATGATCAAACTGCGATTAAAGAGATACGGCAAAAAGCGGGAAGCTAGCTACCGGATTGTGGCAATGCAAAGCACTTCCCGCCGCGATGGGCGTCCTTTGGAAGAACTGGGCTTTTACAACCCTAGAACTGATGAAGTCAGACTAAACGAGCCAGCACTCACCAAGCGCCTCCAACAGGGAGCGCAGCCTACGCCAACGGTGCGCCGGATTCTTCAAAAAGCTAATGTCTTGGAACAAGTCAGTGCCCCAACTACCGCATGAGTCCGAGTTGGATTCCCCAGATTCAACCAGCCAGCCTGTAAGGTCATCCCACGGGAGTTCCCTACCGGATTATGCTGCTCTGGTGAAATTTTTGGTGCAGCCGTTTTTAGAATCACCAAAATTGCTGAGCGTGGACTGCGAAATGTCGCAGGGAAATACTAAAGCGTGGGTGCGGCTGGCTTTTGAAGGCGAAGATAAGGGAAGAGTTTTTGGTCGGGGAGGACGTAATATTCAGGCAATTCGGACGGTGATTGAAGCGGCTGCGAAAGCTGCCAATCAATCTGTCTACCTGGACATCTATGGGAGTTCGGCGCGATCGCTTGAAAGTACGTCAGGAAGTCCAGAAGTTGCGAAAAAAGATCCACCCCGCCGGTCTTCCCCAGTATCTGCTCCCAAATTCCGCTCCCGTTAAAACTTTAGACGGTTAGCATTGAGGAGGTGATGGATCGCCTCCGATTATGAATATCTCCTAGGTAAATCGCCTGTTATCTTTGGCAAAGGGGGCTATCAGCTTAGTATTGGTACTAACCAAAAGCTAGGGTTGATGGTTAACTTAAGCAAAAAACAGCGAGTGGCTGCAAGTCCGTTTGGTTGAACACAAGTTGATTAACTCGGCGTGAAGATGCAATCAACCAGAAAATCTAGCGATGCGGAATTTTCTGGGGTTAAATCTTGCCAACGGTACGAAAAGCCGAGTATTCGTCGAAAGCGGAAGCCTCCCGTCAGCGCCTACGCTCTCATTGAGGATCTGTAGCCAATTAAATTGGGACGCCTGAGCTGTTATGGAAAGTCATATATCGGGCGTCTTTTCGCATCAAAGGGACGGATTTTACTAATTAATTCCGTCCTCTCACCGACGAATGCTGTAAACTCGCCCATAATATTACGATGACCGAGGCATTTAAAACAATACATCTACCAAATGCTAATAGCGCGATCGCTTTAGCAGGCGATCGCGAAGAAAACCTCAAAACCCTGGCAAAAACGACTGGCGCGGTTCTTGTGTTGCGGGGTCAAGAACTGATGGTTTCTGGAACTCCTAAACAAGTAGACCGCACCAACGATCTGGTGAACGCCCTCAAACCTTTTTGGAAAGACGGGAAGCGGATCTCCAAAGTAGATATCCGCACGGCTTGCCAAGCCCTGGATACGGGACGCCAGGTAGAATGGCAAGCAATGCAAGAGGAAGTTCTAGCACGAAACCGTCGCGGCGAAGAAATTCGAGCTAAAACATTTCCTCAGTTGCAGTATATCCAAGCAGTACGCACCCACGACCTCACCTTCTGCATTGGCCCAGCAGGTACCGGCAAAACCTACCTAGCAGCCGTTCTGGCAGTTCAAGCGCTGCTGTCCGATCAGTACGAACGACTGATTCTAACCCGTCCCGCTGTGGAAGCTGGGGAAAAATTGGGCTTTTTGCCTGGGGACTTACAGCAGAAAATTGACCCGTTTCTGCGTCCCCTTTATGACGCGCTCTATGAATTTATCGATACAGATAAAATTCCCAGTTTGATGGAACGCGGGGTGATTGAAGTTGCTCCCCTGGCTTATATGCGGGGTCGAACCCTCAACAACTCCTTTGTAATTGTGGATGAAGCCCAGAACACCACCCCAGCACAGATGAAAATGGTGCTGACTCGCCTAGGGTTTCGTTCTCGCATGGTTGTCACGGGTGATATCACTCAGACCGATTTACCACTTAACCAACAATCTGGGTTAGCCGTTGCCCAAAAAATTCTCCAACGGGTTGAAGGCATTGCCTTCTGCAATCTCTCCAAAACTGATGTTGTCCGCAATCCGTTAGTTGAGCGAATTGTAGCGGCATACGAAAATGATGCGTTGTGAGGGATGAGTGAGGAGAACTCTTCGGATTTTCTAACCAGGAGAATGTCGGTTCTCAGACTATTTGAAAATTTGCTTGCAGTTCTCTACCCAAACAATCAGGGAAGAAGTTCTCGAATGCGTGCGTCGAGAGTAAAGATAAAACTAGAAAATTTTGCCTTTTTCAGCACCGGATAGAGGTAAAAAAAGTAAAAGAATGAACGATACCACAGTGCTATTTCGTCCGGTGGGTCAAAAAGAGCTAGATTTGATCCGACAAAGCGGTTATAGTGCCTTTCCAGCTCGGCTTCCCTTCCAACCGATATTTTATCCAGTGCTAACTGAGGCGTATGCCGTGCAGATTGCTAGAGATTGGAATACGAAAGATGAAGCTTCTGGGTATGTGGGTTATGTCACCCGCTTTTATGTCAAAACGGAATTTCTAGTGCAGTATGACGTGCAGACAGTGGGGAGTTCTCAACACCAAGAGTATTGGATACCAGCGGAGGATTTAGCAGAGTTCAACCAAAATATCGTCGGGAAGATAGAAGCGATCGCTAAATTTCAACCCAAACCAGAAACCGCATCATAAAATGTTTTTTGTCTTAGCAGATACGACCTCGCTTCCCTGCGGCTGAGTGACCAACAGGGTTGCTCCCCACCCATCTTTCATCCACAGGTTCCGAAGCTAGCTGATAACGGCTATCTGAAGAAAGCCGAATTTGCTGGGAGTGGTTATCTAAGCTGGCATGAATTGTAAACATACCGAAAATCAAAACATCTCCAGCTTTGAAATCGGCGGTTAGCCAACGTCCTCCGTATTTTTTTCGCAGAGAAACTGGGTTTTTTGATAACGCCCCATTCCACCACTTTTCACCAGATGCATACAATTGGGCAGTCTTTCGGTTGTAACAATAACTATCTACATCCTTGCCAGGGTAAGCGCATCTAAATTCGGGTGTAAATATGATACTAGAGAGATGCAATCTACCTCGAAGGGTGAGGCGGTTTCATGACAAAAAACTTAGACTCAACTACACCAGGTGA
>NZ_JAMPKG010000077.1:0-6430 GCF_039962015.1 Trichocoleus sp. AS-A1
TACAGAAGCATTCAATTCAGTCACCATTAAAGACATGATTGGCTGGTTCACTCATTGCTGTTACTACGTTGCTCCTGATACCTCAGAGTGTATTCCTCTCATGTGAGAACCGCCATAACAAGTTTGCCCCTAAAATTCTGCGCGTCATTTTGATTTGCCTTGGTGCAGTCCTCATCGTTGATTGCGTTGCCTACTTGTTTGGTCATCCTTTTTTGCCTTCATAACTTTAACAATTACCCTATCCCTAACTAAGCCGCTATGCAAACTCTAAAGTCCTCAGATTCTACTCAGTTTTCCAGCAGTGAACCTGTTATTTCTATTCACCAGCTCAATCACTATTTTGGTGAAGGAGAACTGCGAAAACAAGCGCTATTTGATATCAATCTCGACATCCATTCGGGAGAGATTGTGATTATGACTGGACCATCAGGGTCTGGTAAAACGACGCTGCTAACGCTAATGGGAGGCCTACGTTCAGCACAGGAAGGTAGCTTGAAAATTCTGGGGCAAGAAATGAATGGAGCGAGTAAAAACGAGATGAGGTTAGTGCGACAGCAAATTGGCTATATTTTCCAAGCACACAACCTGTTAACTTTCCTTACAGCTAAGCAGAATGTGCGAATGTCTCTAGAGCTACACGATCGCTATCTAGACCAAAATATGGATGAGATAGCAACCGATATTCTCAAGACAGTCGGTTTAGGAAATCGTGTTGATTACTACACCGATAATCTATCTGGAGGACAAAAGCAACGAGTAGCGATCGCGCGTGCTTTGGTAAGTCATCCGAAAATTGTTCTAGCAGACGAACCTACCGCTGCACTGGATAAAAAATCAGGACGAGATGTGGTAGAAATGATGCAGAAATTGGCAAAGGAACAAGGCTGCACTATTTTGCTAGTGACGCATGATAATCGGATTTTGGATATTGCCGATCGCATTGTTTATATGGAAGATGGTCGCTTGGCCACCAACCCTGATGCTGTTGCACTCGTGGAATAGCGATCGCTTTCGCTTATCGATCGCTATTCACTATCGCTAACCCATCGTACAAATAATTAATCCCGCCTACTTAGATCGTATTGTTGGGCTACTGTAAGTCACGGTACATGATTACACGTTGATCAATGGGCAATCCAGCCTCAGCTTCTTTACGCCTGAGCTGCTGAAAACCAACGGTGAGTTCAACCTCAGCCAAAATCTGAAACCCAAGTTTTGCATAGAACGGTGCGTTCCACTCAATGTCACAAAAGGTCGATAACAAAATCCGGCGATAGTCCTGGCGTTTTGCCCACACACAAACTGCCTCGACAAGTTCACGTCCAATGCCTCTACGTCCATAAGATGGATGTACGTCAATTTGTTGTAGATAAGCGTTTCCATCAACATCCTGCGCGATCGCATACCCTACAGACGTATCAAGATCGTCTACAGCAACCCATACCCGTCCGGCTCGAAACTGTTGGGTTACGAAGTCTAACGAGAGGGGTTCAGCATCAATCACAAAGGCGTAAGGCGTGTCAACAAACAAGGTTGCTGCGGCTCGTTCGATCTGGGCCAGCGTTGCTAAATCCTCAATTCGAGCGGCTCGAATCTTGTAGCCTGGGAAAGGAGTTTTCATAGAATGTCGAGATCCATACCTGATGACAAAACTTTTAATGCGGTTTTAGTAAACTCACTTGTGGCTTCGCTGACCAATACGTTTGTCTGGTTTGCAGTCACGTTTTGGGTGTATCTTCAAACCAAATCTGTACTGGCTACATCGGTCATGGCAGGTGTGTATCTCGTGACAGTCGCCATCTCTGGATTTTTCCTCGGCTCTCTGGTTGATCGATATAAAAAGAAAATAGCAATGATGCTTTCAAGCATCTGTTCTCTGTTTTTATACCTACTCGCCTACATCATTTTTATTTCTACAGAGCCATCGGTCTTTACCGATCCCTCAAGCGTCATTCTTTGGGTATTCATTATCCTCGCACTAGTTGGTGCGATTGCTGGAAATTTACGCGCGATCGCGCTTTCAACACTCGTGACGATCTTAATCCCGGATGCAAAACGAGATCGGGCAAACGGTCTGGTTGGTACTGCAAATGGCGTATCATTCCTCGTTGCTTCTATATTTAGCGGTCTGGCAATCGGTTTTCTCGGCGTATTTTGGATGCTGGTTTTTGCGATTGGACTGACCATTCTCGTGATTATCCATTTAGGGACAGTATCCATTCCTGAACCGGGAATCATTCATGTTGATGGTCAAACGAACCGTATTGATATTCCCGGAACGATTCAAGCCATACATCTTGTCCCCGGACTTTTCGCACTGATTTTTTTCAATAGCTTCAACAACTTCTTAGGCGGAGTCTTCATGTCCCTAATGGATGCCTATGGCTTGTCTCTCGTTTCGGTACAAGTCTGGGGCGTTTTGTGGGGGTTCTTGAGCTTAGGATTCATCGTTGGCGGGTTAGTTGTCGCCAAGAAAGGCTTAGGAAAAAATCCACTCCGAACGCTCTTTCTGTCCAATATTGTCATGTGGACGATTGCTATTTTCTTTACGATTCAGGCATCTATCGTCCTGCTGACGAGTTGTTTATTTGTTTACTTATGCCTGATTCCGGTTGTGGAAGCTTCAGAACAAACCATCATCCAAGCCGTAATACCTCCTGAACGTCAGGGGCGCGTATTCGGGTTCGCTCAAAGTGTTGAACAAGCAGCATCGCCCCTAACTGCATTTATGGTCGGTCCGCTCGCCCAATTCATCTTCATCCCCTTTATGACCACGGGCGCAGGTGTGGAGCTGCTGGGTAATTGGTTTGGCACCGGAACCGATCGAGGCATTGCGCTTTTATTTACAGTGACTGGAGCGATCGGACTAATCGTCACATTAATAGCGATGCGGTCACGTTCGTATAGAAAATTATCAGCGAATTATCAGAAGCACTAGAAGGATATGGAATTACGAACAGAATCATTGTTCAATTGATGAACACAAAGTTTTGATCGCTCCCCATAATTTGTCTAATCTGCGCCGAATTTCTTTTTCAATTGGGCAACCAAATTGCAGCAGTAGCAATCCCCACTTTAGTGCTGCAATTCACCGTTTATGAGACAAGTTTCTGAGGTTGATACAACGCACCTCAAACCTAGTATTGCCGTATCTCATAACCCATCTTTTTATCTGTGTCTCGTAAACCACTGAATAGATTGTGAAAGATTTCAGTCGTTTAACTGAGTAATTCACCTAGTCGGGGGATGTGCAATTACGAAAATTCGTTTAGCAGCTTTGTCTAGAAAGGAGTATCGCTCACTGACAAATAGCCTTTAGTTCTACAGATTTAGAAAATTTATAAATCACCTTATCTAATCCGTAAAAAATTTGAAGTTTAGGTGATAATAGCATATCTGCCAATCTCAGCGAAAGTACCGAGATCACAGCTTCATACAAACTTTATATTTTTTTTAAAGCTCTAATTGATTCCAATAGCCATAAATCAAGCAATTGAAGTAATAATAAGCTTCTAAAAATAATTCATAGGAAAATAAAGTTCCTGTTAAACTACGAAAAATTCCGGATGGGAAGCGTAGATGTATACAGACAAGCCTCACTGGAATACCTGAAAGCAAGACGAAATAAATTGGTCTAGTCGCATTGGGTGCTTTTGGTATGGTTTTAGTTGCAAAGCGCAAGCAGCAACAGGAAGTATAGTTCAACGAATCACGTTAATTCCCTCTTTTTTTTTCTAACCTTTGTAATTGTGGAGTTATGCATTATATGGCAATTTCAATCATCCTGAAAAAGCTATTTATCGCTACATCTGGTGCAGCTTTGCTAGTTCTGAGTCTTGGAGGTACAGTACAAGCTAAAACTTTCACCTTTAACACATCAGACAGTCCGTTTACCCCAGGAGTTGATAATCAAGGGTGGTGGAACAAGATCCCTGTCATTGGTAATACCAATACTACTAACGATAATTACTATGTTGGTAAAAACCCTCAATATGGTGAGGTTAGAAACTTTTTCACATTTGATCTGTCGTCACTTTTAGCGACAGAAACTGTCATTTCGGCTAGGTTGGAACTCAAGCGCAATTCGAGTGCAGGAGATGCCACAGAAACCTTTGGTTTATTCGATGTTTCAACCGATGCTGCCACCTTGAACAACAACACTGGTATGAATGCAGAAATTTTTGATGATCTGGGAACAGGTAAAAGCTACGGCGCATTTGAAGTGACTACCGATGGAGACTTTAATGAAATTCTCAGTTTCACTCTTAACTCAGCTGCAATTGCAGATATCAGTGCTAGTAAAGGCAGCTTTTTCTCAATTGGCGGTGCATTGTTAAGTCTTAACAATTCTGAATTCCATGAGTTTCTATTTGGTGACAGTCAAGATGCGGGTGAGCAACGGCTGATTATTGAGACCGCTCCGAAAACTACCTCAGTTCCTGAACCTGCTTCTGTATTGGGTTTGCTGAGCGTAGCGGCTTTTGGGGCTGGATCAGCTGTAAAGCACAAGCAGCAACAGAAGGTCTAGGCTAACCTCAGTTTGGGATAAGCATTGGTAGACTCAGAAAACCTGAAGTAGGCTGAGAAGGAAAGTTGCAAGCCGAGAGCGTAGTTGGTGATTGTGGATAGAAATTGATGGAGAAGCGTCAAGAAAGGGGGGGCAAGTAAGCTGAAAAATATACAGAGATATTCAGCAACCCCCGTTAACAGCCCAGTTTAGATGCTTTGTCTTGCCAAATAGATGACTTTTGTCAAAAATTTGAACCGCAGTGGCAGCAAAAGGTTACGCTTTGCATGACCTCAAGACTCGGAAGCGAGAACGAAGTTTATGCCTGAGTGCAGTGATGACGATTCTAGTTGCTTTTCACCAAAATCATTATCGCAACTTCAAGCACTACTACAGCAGTTTGCAGGTAGATAGAGTACAAGCTATCCCCAGGGGGAAAAGCGCTTTACATCTACACCTGTACTTTACTTACTTGCAAACTGCTGTATCTTGGCTATTTTGCGTGTACTGGCGAACAGAGTTTCCGGGTCTGGCCAGCCGTTTATAAGACAAATTAAAGCATCATTTTTATTCGCTCAAGATGCCTAAGTTTCATGTTTCAGAAGTCGTCCTTTTATTCTGGCTAACTGGCAGGTTCAGTCGGCGTACTCCAATAATGATTACAGCTTAAGCAATTCCATCTTCGCTTTTTATACTTCAATCCTTTGCTATGAACCTTTACTCCTCCACAAGCTGGGCATGGAGGTTTAATTAGGTTGGGTTGTGGAGATGACTTTGCTTCCGCTGCTAATTTTCGATTGGCTGCGCGCATCTCGTTAAGTTCGTCATCTTGCAACTTAACTACCTGTTGAGTCATGTCTAACTGGTGGAAGATATCATCTCTATCGGCCTTAGTCTCAGCCAGCTTCTTCCTTACCTCCGCAAGCTTGGTTCTCAGTTCCTTGCTCTCCATGACTGCCTTTGTTCCTGCACTTTGCCTGAGAGATTTGTTCTCCTCTCTCAGGCGATTGACTCCCCCAACTGTTGCTCTACCTCGTCTAAACGATTTTCTATGCTAGACACTAGCACTAGACGTGATTCTAGTATCGCTAGACGCGACTCTATTGCTGTCGCTATTTGAGGAGATACAGCAGCTTCATCGTCCCATCCCAGCGCTGCTTTGAGGGCGTTAATTACAAATTGATTGACGCTGGTATCCTGCTCCAATGCCGCCACTTTGACAGCTTCATATAAATCTTTATGCCCATCCAGACGCAGGTTTAGCTGAATCCTCTCTTTACCATTGCTCATACTATTTTTCTTGTACTAGACATTAACTAGACAATGGCTAGCACAAAGTCTAGCAAATATCTAGTTAATGTCTAGCGCTTTGTCTAGTTAAATGTCTAGTTGATTGTCTAAATACTCAAAATCAAATTAAGCCAAAACACCCTCTTAGCTGAGTAGTTTGTCCCAGCAAAAGACTTCCCTAAATGGAACAATAAAAGAAGCATTAAAAAAGCGCTGGGATAAGGATTTCAGCCGCTAGATTTTATGAACCTTAAATGGGACAGATCAAACTACGAAAATCAGTCATTTACTGCCGAGTGAGTACAGGCGGACAAGATTGCGATCGCCAAGAAAAAGATTTACTCGCTTATGCGGCACGAGCAGGTTTTGAAGTGGTCAAGATTTTTAGAGAATCTGCATCAGGCTCAAAAGACGACCGACCAGAACGAAGGAAAGTTTTGGCATTAGCACAGGCACGAAAAATTGACGCAATTCTCGTAACCGAGCTAACCAGATGGGGGCGCAGCACTATCGACCTAATTATAGCAACCGCCAATAGGGTTAGGACGCCAGGTGCAAGACATACTCCATCGCATCACGTAGACAATCAAATTGGTCGAGTTGCTTGCAAATTCGACTTTTGAGCCAAGACCA
>NZ_JAMPKG010000078.1:0-6303 GCF_039962015.1 Trichocoleus sp. AS-A1
TACAGAAGCATTCAATTCAGTCACCATTAAAGACATGATTGGCTGGTTCACTCATTGCTGTTACTACGTTGCTCCTGATACCTCAGAGTGTATTCCTCTCATGTGAGAACCGCTATAATCTGTCTCCACGTCAAATAAAAAGTCACTGTACAATTAGTGAGTTCGATGCTGGATATTTCATAAAAATTACCGTTGCCAATACAACTAACTTGAATCCAGAAATCTCAAAACCATAAAGGTAAAGAAAAGAATAACCATCCGAATAAACACGGTCCTTTCTTGCAGAGAATTATGTTGATAAAATGAAGATGTCAGTAATTCTCACCAAGGCAGCATAAACACAAGAATTACCTGCCCAGGCAGGTAATTTCGTAATGCGATCGCCCTTGACCTCAGTTACAACGCGATCGCCCTTGACCTCAGTTACAACGCGATCGCATCCCCAACTAGGAGACTACATTCAAAGAATTTCTAGCCAAGCTAGCAATTGTTGCAGCGAACGCGGCTGCCTCGACAGGCTTTGTGACGTGCTGCTGGAAGCCTGCCAAAATCGCACGCTCGCAATCCTCGCTTCTGGCATACGCCGTCAGTGCTACCGCTGAAATCTGTCCTCCTTGTTCTGGCGTCATTGCTCTAATTTTGCCGATCAACGTGTAGCCATCCTCATCGGGCATCCCAATGTCGCTCACTAAGACATCTGGTTTTAGCTGTTGCAGCGCTTCAAGTGCCTCCTGTACCGATGCTACTGCTGTTACCCTCGCTCCATACTGTTCAAGCGCGATCGCGAGAAAATCTCGGCTATCAGCCTCGTCATCTACAACCAACACCTGTAACCCTTCTAGTACAGTGCTGAAGCTTGATGAAGGCTGTGTACTAAGTGGGGCTTCTAGCTCAGGCTTGAGTCCTTTCAACTCAGTCTTCATCATCAGCGGCAGTTTCACCGTAAAGACTGCCCCCTGCCCCTCCCCAGGACTGTCAACACAGACAGTTCCGCCGTGTAGTTCGGTGAGGTGACGAACAATTGCCAAACCCAAACCAAGCCCTGTTTGCGATCGCGTGCTGGTACTATCAGCTTGACGGAAGCGCTCGAAGACATAGGGCAGAAAGTCAGCCTCGATTCCTTTGCCTGTATCGCTCACCTCAATCTGGGCATAAGAATCAGTGCAATCGAGCTTGATTTCCACTCGTCCCCCGGAGGGTGTGAACTTGATCCCATTCGAGAGCAAGTTCCAGATAATCTGCTGCAAGCGGTTTGGATCGCCGACAACCAAACCAACGGCGGGATCGAGTACCGATTCCAGTCGAATGCTTTTAGCCGCTGCGGCTAGATGCACCGTCTCCATCGCCGCTTGAACAATTGAGATCAGATTAACCGGGCACACATTCAAGGAAAGTTTGCCTCGAATCATCCGCGACACATCCAGCAGATCCTCAATCAACTCTGCTTGTAACTTAGCGTTGCGCTCAATGGTTTCCAGGGCGCGAGCAGTCGTTGCTGCATTCAACTTCTGAGTGCGAAGCATCCCCGACCATCCGATAATTGGGTTGAGGGGCGATCGCAATTCGTGAGAAAGTACCGCCAAAAACTCGTCTTTCATACGGTTCGCCGCCTCTGCCTCGGCGCGTGCCGCTTGTTCGCTAGCCAACAGTCGGGCACGTTCTTCCTCCGCTCGCTTGCGCTCCAGTTCTGCCGTCGCACGGGTGGCAAAGATTGTCAGCAGCGATTCTGCCAGATGGAGATTCTCCAACGGTTTTCGAGCCATCACCCCCACTAATCCCAACACTCTTCCTGTGGAGCCTAAAAGCGGAGTTGCGATATAGCTGTCAACGTCCATCTCGGCAAGCAAAAAATTACCAGGAAATTGCGCTTGGAGATTGCGGGGATAGCAGCATAGCTTTCCTTGCTGAATCACCTGTTTGCAAGGTGTATTCAGCAGTGAATACTCAATATTGTCTGCAATCTCATGCTGGGCATAGAGAGCAATCGTGCTGACTTTATCTTCGTCTTTCCCCGCCAGTTCCCCAATAAAAGCGAAATCAACGTCCAATGCCTTGGTGAGGTGTTGCGCCAGGGAGTAGAAAAACGCCTCCCCTGTCGCTGCCGAAACTCCCTTCGTCACCTCAATGAGGGCAGCATCCATCTGAGCAATTTTGTGTGCAGCCAGCCGCAACTCTAGCTCATCAACCACCATCGCCGCTAGATCGGCAAGGGTTGCTCGCTGTTCTTCACTTAATTCATGGCGCGGCTTGCTATCTACAAGACAAAGGGTGCCAAGATTAAAGCCATCCTTCGCAATTAGGGGGGCACCTGCATAGAAGCGAATCCCCGGTTCGCTAATTGCATAGGGCTTACAAGCGAAGCGGGGGTCATTTCTGGTATCTGCAACGACGAAAACATCCTTAGACAAAATCGCGAAGCTACACATTGTTGCTTCACGATTAATTTCGCGGGTATCAAAGCCGTAGCAGGATTTAAACCAGGCTCGAAATTGGTCAACTAAAGAAACGAGGGCAATGGGTACGTCAAAAAGCCGAGCCGCCAGAGCCGTAATGCGGTCGAAGCTTTCTTCGGGAGGTGTATCGAGAATGTTGTAGCGACGCAGTGCCTCTAGGCGTTCTATTTCGTTAGGCGGCAGGGGAACAGTGGTCAAAGTACCTCCAGAAGACACTTCTTAAATATGGCTTGGGGCAGCTAAGATAGCTTTGCGTGCCTGTCAAAGAGCGCTATATTTTATAATTATTTAAATTTTAGGGCAATCTCAAGCAAAACCCAATAATTTACCACAATCCGGGTAAACAATACTGCAATTATTAATACTTTTAGCAATTCCGAAGCGCGATCGCGATTGAAACCATCTAACAATGCGATCGCTTACCTGCTACTAACTGCAATGGAACATCGTTGACACAATCTACTCCTAAAAGGACAAGACTGTTTCAGAAACATTTACTGACTATGCTATAACCTTAAAAAAATCTCAAGGATAAATCGAGTATTATCTTTTGGATGTAATTCAGCGTCTGAGTCAAAGTTAGAGGTTAAAGTTTAATGGATAAAAAGAAATGGCAGTGGTTTCAAGTTACCTTCCAGTTAAAAGGATCGGTCATTCCGGCAGTCTTGCCTAGAACCCTTCTTTGTGGGTTATTTGGCTTAATTATTTCTGTTCTTTACCATTTTAAATTAGCTGTATCTTTGCCAATTTTAGCTAGCTTAATTCCTAATATTGTTTTAGGTTTATTACTAGTTTTTCGGACGAATACAGCTTACGAGCGGTTCTGGGAAGGTCGGAAATGTTGGGGTAGTATCGTGAACACTGTCCGCAACCTGGCTCGTCAAATTTGGGTATCGGTTGACGAAAACGAACCGAAAGATAGAGAGTCGAAAATAGCTGCTTTACGGCTTCTAGTAGCTTTTTCAGTAGCGACTAAATTGCATCTTAGGTCAGAGCCAGTCAACAGTGAACTAGAAGATTTGATGTCTGAGTCTCGCTACTTTAAGCTAAAGACAATGAACAATCCACCACTAGAAGTTGCGTTTTGGATTGGAGATTATTTACAAGAACAACATGGTCGAAATCGCCTGAATGTTTATCAAATGAATTCTTTGCAAAATTTGATTAATCTACTAGTAGACAATTTAGGGGCTTGTGAACGCATTCTCAAAACTCCAATTCCAATGGCTTATGTAATCCATCTCAAGCAGTTACTGTTAATCTATTGTCTATCTTTGCCGTTTCAAATGGTTGGACAGTTGCATTGGTGGACTGGGCTAACGGTTTCTTTAATTAGCTTTACATTGTTTGGAATTGAAGAAATTGGGATTGAAATTGAGAATCCTTTTGGGCACGATGCCAATGACCTTCCTTTGGATGCGATTTGTGCCACAATGCGGCGCAATATTGAAGATTTAATTTCTCTAGCCCCTAGTGTTAGGGATTGGAAGACCACAAAAATTGATAAAGCAGTATAGGAAAAAAGCCTGCTAGCGATCGCAGAAGACGAATCCGATTTTACTGGATGTCTACAACAGAAACAAATATTCCTACTCGCCTTCAAAAGCGATCGGGAGATTCATTGTGGAGCATCCTCAAGGGAATTTAGGTCGCGCGATCGCTTCAATGTTGCTTAAGATACATGACGATTTTGAGAAGGTTGGTACCATGTTTAAGAAATTAAACTCTGCCCAAAAGGAAATCTTCAATGAATGGTGCATGGCTCATAAAATTTAGTGTAGTTTTATACTTTATAACAGCGGCTGCACTACTGGCAGAATTGATAAACTTTCATCCATTTTCAGGTGCCCCAGTAGTGACTAGCGAAGAGCAAGTACAACCGATTGCTGTAGATTATCAACTTTGAAGGGTGACGCTCCAGGGAAATGCCATTACAGAGGATGGTTATATAGCAACCGCCAAGGCGGTTAAGACGTAAAGCGCAAGACATCCTCAATCGCATCTCGTAAACAATTAAACTGATCTAGTTGTTTGCGGATTCGACTCTTTAACCAAGACCAGCATTGCTCAATCTTGTTGAGGTCCGGTGAATAGGGAGGTAAGTACAGCACTTGACAGCCCACATCCTCAATCAGTTGCTCAATACGCCCGACGAGAGTGGAATGTGGCATTATCCATCACCACAACCTGTCCGGGAATAAGTGTTGGAAGCTTTCCAATTTTCCAGCCAGGTCGCAAACACTGTTCGATTACACGCTCCCTCAACGGTAAAGGGAGCGATCAGATTTTAGTTACACAGTGCAGCGATCATGTTGACCCGCCCCTCGCGTCGCCCTGACTTGAGTGCATAGAAGCGCTCCCCTTGTTTATTCCAACCGTAGGCATACTCGTCTCGGTTATCCATCCCAGACTCATCAACGTAAACAATTTCGGATGGTAGTAGGGCAGATAAGTGAGCTACAAACGCTTGTCGCTTGACTTCATCGCGTTCGCGATAGCCATAGGTCTTTTTTTTCGAGTGAAGCCAATCTTCTTGAGCGCCCGTGAAATCGTGCGAGCGCTAATGTGTTCCTTCCAGCGTTTTGCCATCTCAACTTGGGTTTTATCTCCATGAGCTTGAGCGAACTCACGAAACTCCTCCCAGTCGGTGATCTTATGACCATTCCCTGGTGGCTGATTCGGCTTGGCTTGGTAGTCTCCGGTTTCTGAGAGCCGTTTGAGCCACAGGTCGATGGTGTTGCAGCTAATGTTAAATAGTTGACTCGCTTCGCTTTTCTTCAAGCCATCGAGTTTGATCAATTGGATCACCCTCTGACGCAGGTCGTAACTGTAGGGTTTTGGCATTGGTTAAGCGATTGCTTCTCCAACAAGGGACTACTTCTAGTTTCTGTCCTAACTGCCTTGGCGGTTGCTATACCTGTCAGTGTTTCCTTTTCTGCATAAAAGCCCTCTGCCCTCAATTTTATATTTATAAGTAAAATTAATCAGTTATAAATATATATGTGGGAGTAAATATATATTATTTGTTGTCAGGGAGACTTCGTTCACTATATAATTTTAAAAATTTATTCATTAATAAAACCAAAACATGGACAAAAACTTTGAATCCAAATCTTTTTATATCCACAACTGGCAAATTTTAAAAGATCATAAGGAAAGAGTCGACACCATAGAAGAATTGTATGAAATCAATGAAAAGCTATACAAAAATTATTTAAAAAAGCATTTATGGGCGGATGGCGGAACGGCGGAAGAATTTATAGATGAGATTTTTGCTAAGGAAGGTAAAGAAAAATGGTTGGGGGCTTTAGTAGTAATTTTTCTAAATACAAGTATGGAAAAGTTGCGGATGTATATAAAAGAGTTGAATGAGTAGGAATATAGGGGATAAAGAGATAATAAGAACATCCTACCACCCTCATCATCTTTCGATCAACTACTTGGCTGAGATAGTCATCACTACACGGGGGATGACATATCACTTTTCCATCTACCCCTACTGCCTTGTTGGTAGTAGGGGCATCGCACTATCAGAGCAGTTCTAGCAGCAACTCCACCTCACGCAAACTGATTTTAGACTTGGGTAGCTTCTTTCTAAACTGGTTAAGCAGTTCTGCGGGTTCTGGCAGTTGGTTATCAACAGTTAGTTCTGATGAGTGCGATCACACTTCCTCCAGTTCTGCCCTAGTCTGTTGAAGCTTCTTAAGTAAGCTTTCATTCTCTGAGCTAATCTGTTGTATCCCTTTTCTGTCACTTTCCGGGGAAGCAAGTAGTAAATCAGTTAAATTATCCAGAAGCCAAACCGGGTTTAAATTGATTCATTGCAGCAATTAAATGATTAAATCCCAGC
>NZ_JAMPKG010000079.1:0-3065 GCF_039962015.1 Trichocoleus sp. AS-A1
GGCCTGCATCACTTTTTGCCGAAAGTCATTGCTGTAAGGTCTAGCCATAGCCGGGGAAAGATGCATCAGGACTTCTCCAGCTTACGTCCTCACCTCTCTGCATGCAGCTATATAAATCACTGTTTTCAGAAGTCAGAAGCTTTGAAGCTTTTAAGCATCTGCATATCGGGATGCTAACAGATATTAAGAGGAAAAGCCTACCTGCAATAGCTATCTTTAGCGGGGCTAGAGCAGGAACAATCATTGCATCACTTTCTCACGACATCTCCCTGGCAGGTAGAACAGTTGAGGGAGCAACGAATAAAGCTAATTTTACAAGTTTTAGAGGGACGAGAAATCATCCTAATTATTGATGAAACGGGTGACCGCAAGAAAGGAGATGAGACGGATTATGTCAAACGACAATATATTGGAAATTTAGGCAAGATTGAGAATGGAATTGTGGCGGTTACAGCTTATGGAGTAATTGACGGAATTACCTTCCCATTAATCTTTGAAGTATACAACCCCAAAGAACGCCTCCAAGTCGGAGATACCTACTTGAGTAAACCGGAAATTGCCGCTGGTATGATTCGACAATTACAAGCATGGGGCTTTGGGTTCAAGCTCGTCCTGGCTGATAGTTTATATGGAGAAAGTGGCAGTAACTTCATTGATGTGTTGTACGAGTTGAAGCTACCTTTTGTTGTAGCTATTGGCAGTAATCACGCCGTCTGGTTGCCCAAGGAGCAACGGGTACGCTGCAATCGTTGGAGAGAATTTAAGCGGATATTTTCAGATGGCACAACCCAGCAGAGATATATCCGTGAGATTATTTTTGGCAAGCGTCGTGCCACTCAGTTCTGGGAAATAACAACTGACCCCCAAACGTTACCTAAAAACTCAACTTGGTATGTAATGACTCATGCCCCAGAAATCAAATATCACCAAGTGGGTAATCTCTACGGATTGCGAAATTGGGTGGAATATGGCTTAAAGCAAAGTAAAAATGAACTGGGTTGGGCGGATTTTCGCGTTACTGATTATGCTCAGATTCAGAAATGGTGGGAAGTGGTAATGAGCGCTTATCTGCTAGTCAGTCTGCACTCAGCTTCACTAAACCCACGACCCGATTTTCCGGGGGATGATAAACCTTCTGTTGTGGTTAAGAAATTTTTTAGGCATCCTTGGTGGGATGAAGGAACTGGATGGAAGAATTTGTTAAATAATCTTCGTTTAGTCCTTCAACCCTTGGTCCTATTTAACTTGATTCGACCAAGGCTCGTAAGTCTTTCCCATTCCGACTCTATCTTTGGGATTTTCACGATTGATCGCGCTTATGAATTACTTTCATCGTGCAGTTCCCATACCTCTTCAAATGAACGAGTTCCTATTTTCTGCTGCCTAGAGTGACAGAAGAGCGATAGTTGAATCTATTCCTGATTATCCTCTCCCCCTAGTAACAAAAGAGGGAACATTGAAAGTCTAGAATTCTTGCGTGAATCAGGGGGTCTGGGAGCGGAGTAGTTCAACATTGATAATTGCAGCAATCAGATTGAAGCGCAGTCCAAATCGCTGGCGACGGTTTCGGTAACGCTCCCCGAGAATGCGGAAAATCTTCAGCCGTCGATTGACATGTTCAGCAATCACTCTTAATTGTGCCAAAGAGCGGTTGTGTTGACGTTCACTGGTATCTAACGGACGCTGGGGTGGCTTCTTGGTAGGAATACAACTACAACGGTGCAGTTTGGCAATGCCCTGATAGCCTTTGTCTGCTAGACATAGTTGCTCCGAAAGCCGCGGCAGACGATGACGCTTGAACAAGCTAAAATCATGCACTTGTCCTTTGCCAAAAGCAGTGCAAAGAATCAGTCCATCCTTCTGCCTGACTGCCACTTGAGCTGCTCTCGGTATGCTGCTTTTTCTTACCACTGTAATCGGCTCTTTGTTTTTTTGGGGACGCTCAATCGGGCTTTCCGTCACATCGACGACAACGACTTCCCCACTGTAGGCATTCTGGTAAAGCGTCTTCTTACCGGGTAATCGAAACGAACCACTCTCGATCAATCGGTGTTCGACCTTTTGCACTAGGCAGACCGCAGACTCGCTAAATCCCCAACTACTACCGATGTGGAAGTAGCTGCGATACTCCCGCCAATACTCCAGCACCACTAACAGTTGGTCGGGTGCGCTCAGTTTGGCTTGCCCGCCCCGTTTACCTCGTCGGGTAGTGCCCAAGATGTAATGATTGAGAAGTAGAGTTTCTCGCTGTCCTTCTTCCATGCCTGCCTGCCCAACTTGTGCATCTACCCACACGGTCAAGAATGGTCGTATTCACAACGGCAAACAACGGTTCAAGTATCACGGTTGTGGACGACAGTTCGTTGAACAACCGACAAAGAAAGTGATTGACCAAGCGACACGGAATCTCATTGACCGATTGCTGCTCGAACGAATTTCGTTGGCTGGAATTGCTCGGGCTGTCCAAGTGTCTGAGCAATGGCTGCTTTCCCTACGTCAATGAGAAATATGCCCGGGTGCCTCGAAGCGTGCAGGTAGCCCCAAAAAAAGGTGAAGCTAACGATGCAATGCGATGAATTATGGTCATTTGTGGACAACAAAAGCAATAAGCAGTGGGTCTAGTTAGCATTCGATACAGACACTCGTGAGATTGTCGGGGTCTACATCGGTAATCGCGACGAGACAGCCACCTGGAAATTGTAAGATTCCTTGCCTCCCGGTCTACCGTCAATGTGCAGTCGCCTACATCGATTTCTGGGCAGCTTATGCAGCCGTGTTTCCCAGCAAGCGGCATCAAGCTGTGGGGAAAGAGACTGGACAGACCAGCTACATTGAACGGTTTAACAATACCTTACGCCAACGGGTTTCTCGATTAGTCCGCAAAACCCTGTCGTTTTCAAAGTCATTAGAGAATCACCTTGGCGCAATTTGGTACTTCATCCATCATTACAATAGACCTCCTGCACGAATCGGAAGATAGTGTGCCAGTTTGGGCTCGCAGGCGGCACAATTAGAGTGAAACCGCATCGAAGCCTCAGGAGTGCTATGCCGTATCCAGACTTACA
>NZ_JAMPKG010000080.1:0-2731 GCF_039962015.1 Trichocoleus sp. AS-A1
GTTATTCCAAATCCCAAGAAATGCTGAGACATTCAATCCGCTTGTTACTTCACTACTTGAGATTTGGAGATGTCCCGATTCCTGCTTGATTCCTCCCACTATTCAGCAACGCCGAGGAGAGTTAATAGATTGAGAAGAAGCGATCGCTTAACGTAATCATTGAGAGTGCGATCGCTTTTTGACAAAGCGGGACTTACCGGCAGGATGCTTTGGGCAATTGAGCGCTCAAAGCGTTTTACGGAATGGGTAGAATGGCGGCGGTAGAGAGTAAGGAGCAGCCTGGTTGCGAGGAAATTTATGACACTAGATTTGCAGAGGTTTTATCAGGCGTGTAACCCAAGTAAGACAATAGCTGTGGGCAATGACCTGGAGCGGAAGTATTATATTGATTTTTCCTCGGTACGCGGTAGCAAGATTATTGATGAGTTGGGACGAACCATCACCCGCCTCTCACCGGATGAACCAACTTGTCAGCTATTTACTGGACATATCGGCTGTGGGAAGTCCACTGAGCTTTTGCGATTAAAAAATGAGTTAGAACAGCAGGGGTTTCATGTTGTCTACTTCGAGTCCAGCCAAGATTTGGTGATGGCTGACGTTGACATCACAGATATTTTACTGGCGATCGCTCGCAAGGTGAGTGAAAGCTTGGAAAAGGCAAAAGTCAATCTGCAACCGCAAGGCTTCAAAGCTTTACTGCAAGGAGCAGCTAAGGTTTTGCAAACAGAGATTGATGTTTCAGGTAAAGCTTCTGTACCTGGAGTTGGAAATATTAAAGCAAGCACTTCCGGCGAGTTTTCGCTGGGGTTTGGGATTGGCGAGATTACAGCTAAAACTAAAAATAGTCCTGACCTTCGCTCTCAGTTAAGGCAATATTTGGAACCGCGCACGGATACGTTGTTAGAAGCAATTAATAAGGAATTGCTGGAAACTGCGATTCAAGAATTGAAGCAGAAAGGCAAGAAAGGACTGGTGGTAATTGTCGATAATCTCGACCGGATCGATAACTCGCCGAAACCATCAGGTCGCACTCAGCCAGAGTATTTGTTTGTAGACCGTGGAGATCAGTTAAAACAACTGAAGTGCCATTTAGTTTACACAATTCCCTTAGTGCTAACTTTCTCCAACGATCAACAAGTGCTAAGTAATCGTTTTGGGGGAAATGCCAAATTGTTGCCGATGGTGCGGGTGCGATCGCGTGATGGTAGTGAGTGCCAGGAAGGAATGCCATTATTGAGACAAATGGTGCTTGCAAGAGCTTTCCCCAATACTGAGCCACAGCAGCGATTAAGTTTGATTTCAGAAATTTTTGATACTCCAGAAACTTTAGATCGTTTGTGTCGAGTAAGTGGCGGTCATGTACGAAATTTACTGGTGTTGCTTTATAGCTGTCTCCAAAAAGAAGATCCCCCCATCTCCCGTCAGTGTTTAGAAGACGTAATTCGCCGAGAGCGAGATTCATTAGTTCGAGCGGTTACTGATGATGAGTGGACGTTGCTTTCGGAAGTGGCAAAACAACAGTTGGTGAAAGGCGAAGCCGAATACAAAACTATGTTACGCAGTATGTTTGTGTTTGAATATCAGGATGCAGAGGGGGGATGGTTTAGTATTAATCCCATCTTGGCAGAGGCGAAACAATTGCAGTAATGATGGAAATCCAGCCAGAATATATAACTGCTAAAAACGACGAATCTTTGCGGACTTTGGCACGAGCAATCTCACTTTCTCAAGGAGAATTTTCGCTAATTTTCGCACGCTGCAATTATACAAATTTGCGGCAAAGCTTAATGGAAAAATTGCGAGAACGCTCGGTAAAGTTCCGAGAGCGAGTTATCGAGCCATCTGCTAAGAGCCTGTTTGCAACTATTCAGGAAGAACTGAGAGATGAGCCGCCGTTAGTAGTTATTATTTCTGGCTTGGAGTTAGTGCACGATCTAGATACAGTGCTAATTTCTACGAACCAACTACGGGAGGAATTTCGCAAAAATTTCCTGTTTCCGGTGGTGTTATGGGTGACAGATGAAGTGCTGCAAAAGCTGATTCGGGTAGCGCCAGATTTTGAAAGTTGGGCATCTGCTCCGATTGAATTTGAAATGCCAACCAATGGGTTGATTGAGTTTCTGCGGCAAAACATAGATGCGTTATTTACTGGCGATGTAATTACTAATTTAGAAACCTGTGATGAAATAGAAGCAGCTTTTCAGGATTTACAAATTCGCGGACAACAATTAGAGCCAGAAGTGGAAGCGGGTTTAGAACTTTGTCGCGGCTTAGATGATTATGCCAATAATCAAGTAGAGGCTGCTATAGAACATTATCAAAAAAGTTTAAGATATTGGCAACAAAGGAAAGATTTAGAGCGGCAAGGTAGATTGCTACTTAATATTGCATTATGTTATTACAGCAAGGCTGAAGAAAATCAGCGGTATTGGGAAGACATCCGCTATTATCTTCAGCAATGCCTTGATGTTTTTGAGCAAGCTGAACGTCCGGATTTGGTCGCTAGACATATTAGTAAACTTGGTGATGTTTTGCGACAGCTCAGTAGCTGGGACTAATTAAATATAAGATGGCATAAAGCCCCTAAACGAAGTTTTCCATTATTTATGCCTGCTCCTATTCGGATTATCTTAAGCGAAGCAGAGGACTCAATGTTAAGCGAGTTGCGAGTTGCTCAAACCGTGCCGCAACGGACGCGCAACCGCGCCCACATGATCCGCTTAAATGCACA